>DATMMM010000388.1:0-7377 GCA_035569735.1 Allostellaceae bacterium
CCCCTCGATCTCGATCCCCTGCGGCCTCGAGCCCACCCGCACGCCCTTCGCGCTGCAGCTCTGCGGTCCCGCGCGGCGGGACAAGTTCCTGCTGGACGCCGCCGCCGCGCTCGAGGCGTTGCTCCGGCACGACCCCCGCACCGCGCGGCCGCTGCCGGATATCGAGAAGCTCGCAGCGCGGCGGCGCCAAGACTGACGCCTCCAAGCCCCCGGCCTTCGCGGCCCCGGACGGGGCGCGACGTCGAAGGATGCGCGACAAATTGGCTTTCGATTGGCCTTCAATGGGATTTCCAGCGACTGCCCTCGCAACTGCTGTCGCTGATTTCGTTGGCAGAATCGGCTTTGATATTGTCGACGCCAAGGTCTCGCGTTCATGCTCCCGCGTAACGAGCGCGGCGCTCGACCGCGCGTGAGCGCGCTCACTGGTTGCCGAGATCCGTGCCTGGCTTGCCATCTCGACAGTTGAGCATGCGAGTGTTCAGTCGCGCTTAACAAACGCCATCCGTCATTCGCTGAGCGTTGCTGAAGGGGTGCGCGCCGAGCAATTCGATCGGCTGCGTGCGCCCTCGCAAGGTGCGCGCTCCCAGCGGCTGCCAATCGCGCCCATCAATCGTCTCTCCGGCCGCCGCGAGGAAGGCGCGGGAGACCACGAGACGCAGCCCGACCGCCTTGGTTTCCTGCTCGAGCCGCGCGGCGATGTTGACGGTGTCGCCGAGCACGGCGAACTCGAGCCGCGTCTCGTCGCCGACCGCCCCGCAGAACGCCTCGCCCGCATGCAAGCCGATGCCGAGCTCGATCGCCTCGTCGCCGCCCGTCGCTTGCCCATCGCGCGCCCATTCGCCCGGCGTGCCCGCGAGCAGGTCGAGCGCGCAGGTGAGCGCGCGCCGCGCGTCGTCCGGGCGCGGCGACGGCAGGCCGAAGACCAGCATCGCGGAATCGCCGACGAACTTGTCGACGACACCTTCGCAGCGCGTGGCGGTCGCGACCACGAAGCGACGGAAATCGGCGAGCAGCCGGCTCGTGGCGGCCGGGTCCATCGTCTCCGCCCGCGTGGTGAAGCCGCGGATGTCCACGAACATCACCGCCACGGCCTGGCGGCGCCCCTGGCGCAAAGCCGCCAAGCCGCTGTCGGCCAGTTGACCCGCCATTTCCGCCGGAAGATAGCGCGTGAGGTTGGCGCCCCGGCGCGTCTCGTCGATCGCGCGCTGCAGGAGGGACCGGGTGCGCGCGGCCGCGGCGACCAGGACCGCACCGGCGGCGACCAGCATCGCAAGCCGCATGATATTGGGCGGCGCATCGAAGAAACGATCGAGGGCAAGCGGCGGGGGGAGCGCATCGAGCGGGAAATCGGCGGCGGCGATGGCGACCAAGCCGCCCGCCAGAAGTGCGGTCGAATAAACCAGGCGCGCCGGGTTGTATTGCAGCGCGCCGAAGGCGAGGACCAGCGGCACGAACCACACCGCCGGCAGAACCGCGAGATAGCCGCCGCCAAGTCCTCTGGTGAAGACGCTGAGCCCGATATTGACGAGCAGGAAACCGGCATCGCCGGTGGCGAAAGCCCACGGCATCCACGGGCGAAGCCGGTGTCGGACGGCGACGCGATAGGAGAGCGCGCCGAGCGCGAGATAGGCGAAGAATGTCACGAAAACGGCGGCGATCTGCACGGCGAGGACCGCGTCCTCGCTGCGGGCGCGCGCCACCACCGTTATGGCGAACACCGCGGCCAAGCTCAGCGCCATTGCCATCCGAAGCTGCCCGATGACGCGCTCGGCGCTCCGCTCCGCGTCGGCGAACAGCGCCTCCGTCCGCTCGTCCATGCGCCCTCCGGCTTGGGTAGAAGTCCCGGCAAACGATGACGTCGCCCGCAAGCGGCGCATTCTTGAGATACGCGAGAGAAGCGCAAGCCCCCCATGACCTGCCCTTCTCCACCCCTCAGGGGTGGAGAAGTTAGATGAGGTGGGGCGGCGCAATCGCACCGCACTTCATCGTTGAGCGCAGAGAGTCCCCCACCTCACCTTGCCTCTCCGCCCCCGGGGGCGGAGAGGAATAGAAACCGAGTTCCGCGAGACGATGTGTGAGTGCGATAGCCCCCGGGGGCGGAGAGGGACTGCACAGTTCGGCGCTTGTGCTATAGTTTTTTTAAGAGCATCCGCACTGCACCAGCGAGGCCGCCCATGAAGCTGCTCTGGTTCCATCTGATGCCGTATACGGAGCTGCCGGAGGACTTCCGCGACAAGCATCCGTCGATCTGGGTCGATGTCCACTCTTCGTTGTTCGACCCGAAGCGCGCACACCTCATGTACAACGACTTCATGGACGAGCTGGAGTTCGCGGCCGAGTGCGGCTTCGACGCCGTCTGCGTCAACGAGCATCACTCCAACGGCTACGGGCTGATGCCGTCGCCCAACCTGATCGCGACGGCGCTCGCCAGGCACACCACCGACACCGCGATCTGCGTGCTCGGCAATTCCCTCGCGCTCTACAACCCGCCGACGCGGGTCGCCGAGGAATTCGCCATGATCGACTGCATCTCCGGCGGCCGGCTGATCGCGGGCTTCCCGGTCGGCACGCCCATGGACACCACTTACGCCTACGGCCAGAACCCCAGCATGCTGCGCGACCGCTATCGCGAGGCGCACGATCTCGTCGTGCGCGCCTGGACCGAGCGCGACACCTTCGCCTTCAACGGCCGCTTCAACCAGCAGCGCTACGTCAACATCTGGCCGCGGCCCGTGCAGCAGCCGCATCCGCCGATCTGGATCCCCGGCGGCGGCTCGGTCGAGACCTGGCAGTGGTGCGCGGAGATGGACTACGTCTACAGCTATCTCTCCTACTACGGCTACAAAGCGGGACGCGCCACCGTCGACGGCTTCTGGAAGGAGATGGCGCGGCTCGGCAAGGACCGGAATCCCTACCGCGCAGGCTTCCTGCAGTTCGTGGGCGTCGCCGAGAGCCGCGAGGAGGCGATGAAGCTCTACGCGGAGCCCGCGGAATATTTCTACGCGCGCTGCCTCCACGTCGGCGCCAAATACGCGACACCGCCGGGCTACACCAGCGAGGCGACCCAGCGCGCGGGCATCCAGAGCCAAGTGGCGCAGGCCGCCGGCGCCGCGGCGCCGCCGCGCTACCAGGACAAGTTCCAGCTGCTCGCCAAGGAGATGGCGGACATCGTCGAGCGCGGCTACGTCATCATCGGCTCGCCCGACGAGGTCGCCGAGCAGCTCAAGGAGGTCGCGACATCCCTCAACGTCGGCCACCTCATGCTGCTGCTGCAGTTCGGCAACATGAGCAAGGACGTCACGCGCTACAACACCAAGCTCTTCGCGGAGAAGGTGATGCCGCAGCTCAAGGACCTGTTCCCCGAATGGGAGGACCGCTGGTGGCCGCGGCCGATGGAGCGCTCGCTGCGCGCCGCGGTGCCGGCCTTCCAGCCCCAGGCCGGCGCCGCCGACGATTGAGCCCGCGCACATGAGCGAGCCAACGGCGACCACCGTCGAGGTCAACGGGTTTCCCTGCCGGGTCTGGCGCAAGGGCCGCGGCGCCAAGCTGGGTTTCCTTGCGGGGCTCGGCGGCTTGCCGCGCTGGATCCCGGTCCTCGACAAGCTGGCCGAGCAGCGCGAGGTGATCGTGCCGTCGCTGCCGGGATTTCCCGGCGCCACCGGCCATGCCGTGCTCGACAGCCATCTCGATTGGGTGCTGGCCGTGCGGCAGCTCCTGAGCGAAGCGGGGCTCGCGGGCGCAGACATCACGGGAAGCTCGGTCGGCGCCTCCTTCGCCGCGGAAGTGGCGGCGATCTGGCCCGAGACGGTGCGGCGCTTGGCACTGGTGGCGCCCTTCGGGTTGTTCGACGAGCGCGAGCCCACGACGGATCCGTGGGCTCAGCGCGCCAAAGACGTGGCGGGGTTGCTCTGCGCCGATCCCGCGAAATGGGATGAGCTCAAGCGGGAGCCCGCCGGCGCCAACTCGATCGAGTGGCCGATCGAGCAGGCGCGCGCCAACGAGGCGGCGGCGCGCGCCTTCTGGCCGCTCGGCAACACCGGCCTTGCCAAGCGCCTGCCGCTCATCAAGGCCCCGACCCTGCTGCTCTGGGGGGCGCAGGATCGCATCCTCCCGCGCAGCTACGCCGGCCGCTTCGCCGAGCGGATTTCGGGCAAGACCGAGATCCGCGTCATCGAGGGCGCGGGACATCTGGCCGAGCTTGACCAGCCCGACGCCGTCGCCTCGGCGATCCTCGACTGGACGCGGTGAGCACCATGGCCGAGCTCGATCCCGACGCCCAGCGCGTGCTCGATCTCATCCGGGAGTCGGGGCGCCCGCCCTACGAGACGCTGACGCCCAGCGAGGCGCGCGAGTTCTATCGCGCGGGACGCCGCGTGCTGCAGCCGGAGCCGCCGGAGGTCGCGGAAGTCCGCAATCTCCAGGCGCCGGCGCCGCAAGGTGACATTCCCCTGCGGCTTTACCGCGGGATCGGCACCGAGCGCGGTGCGGCGCTGCCGACGCTCATCTATTTCCACGGCGGCGGCTGGGTGATGGGCGATCTCGATACCCACGACGGCGTCTGCCGGCTCATCGCCAATGCCGCCGGTATCGCCGTGATCTCGGTCGACTATCGCCTGGCGCCCGAGCACAAATTCCCCGCGGCGGTGGACGATGCCGTGACGGCCACCGAGTGGATCGCAGCGCATGGCGCCACGCTCGGCATCGACGCGAGCCGCCTCGCCGTCGGCGGCGACAGCGCGGGCGGCAACATCGCGGCGGTCGTGGCTCTGGTCGCGCGCGACCGCGGCGGGCCGCGGCTGCGCTTCCAGCTGCTGCTCTATCCCGCCACGGATTTCGTGGTGAGCGACGACCTCCAGCGCGAGCGCTTCGAGGGCTTTCCGCTCAATGTCGTCACGATGAACTGGTTCCGCGATCACTATCTGCGCGACACCGGAGATTACGGCGACTGGCGCGCCTCGCCGCTTCGCGCGCCCGACCTCAGCCGGTTGCCGCGGGCCTACGTTCTGACGGTGGGCTTCGATCCCCTGCACGCCGAGGGCGCGCTCTATGCGCGGCGGCTCCAAGAGACCGGCGTCCCCGTGCGGCATCGCCACGTCGAGCGGCAGATGCACGGCTTCCTCACCATGGGAAAAATCATCGCCGCCGCCAAGCCCGCGACCGAGGAAGCCGCGGCGGCGGTCAAAGCCGCGCTGGGCTGAGGCTGCATCCCCTCACCCCGACCCTCTCCCCGAGGGGAGAGGGAGAAGAATAGCGCCCCCCTCTCCCCAACGGGGAGAGGGTTGGGGTGAGGGGGTGCTTCCAGCTACTCCGCGACGAGGCGGTATTCCTTGATCACGTCGGGGTCGGGCTCGCGGCCGAGGCCGGGGCCGGTCGGCAGGTGGAACTTGCCGCGCACGGGGTCGATGGCCTCCCCGTAGAGGCTCGCTTCCAGCTTCAGATAGAAGCGCTCGATCAGGCTGGGCCGCGCCTCGGCCGCGGCGAGCTGAAGCGTCGCGAGGAAGCCCGGGCCGAAATAGGGCGAGTGCGGCATGAGGGCGACGCCGGCGGCCTCCGCGAGCGTCGCCACCTTGCGGAACTCGGTGATGCCGCCGATTTTCGTGACGCTGGGCTGCGCGTAGGTGACGGCGCCGGCGGCGAACATCTTCTCGAACTCGAAGCTCGTGCAGGCGTTCTCGCCGGCGGCGATGGGAATGCCGGTCTCGCGCCGGAGCGCCGCCAGGGCACGAAAATCCTCCGGCGGAAAGATCGGCTCCTCCAGCCAATGGAGATCGTAGGGCTTGAGGCGAAGCGCGTTGGCGCGCGCCTCGACCGGCGTCCACGGGCAGTTGGTGTCGACCATGATCGGCACGCGCGCGCCCGCCGCCTCGCGCGCGGCCCTGACCTCGCGCTCCTCGGTCTCGTGCAGCTTGATGTAACGATAGCCTTGCGCGAGCGCAGCCCGCGTGTGCTCCGCCACGATCTCGACGTCGTGCAGATGGAACAGGCTCGCGTAGGCGTCGATCTCCGTGCGCGCGGGACCGCCGAGCAGCTCGGCGAGCGGCTTTCCCGCGCGCTTGCCCGCGAGGTCCCAGAGCGCGATGTCGAGGCCGCCGATCGCGAAGATGGTGATGCCGTAGCGGCCGAAGAGATGCAGCGCCTTCTGGAGCTGATGGTTGAGACCCACGATGTCGCGGGGATCGCGGCCGAGCGCCACCGGCGCCACCATGCGGTCGAGCGCGGCCTTGACCGCGGGCTCACAGTGGTAGGCGAAGGCATCGCCCCAGCCCACGAGCCCGTCCGAAGTCTCGACCCGCACCAGCAATGTCTCGAGCCCGGTCCAGGCGCGGCCGCGCCAGCCCGTGGGCTTGCCCACGGGCTCGAAGGGGATCTTGAGCGGGATCGTCTCGATGCGCGCGATCGTCAGGGGTGCCACCACTTGCCTCCGATCACCACGCCGCGTGCCTCGAGCTTCTTGCTGCCTTTGAGCGGCTCGGCCAGCACGTCGTGATAGGTGAATTCTCCTTCTTCGATGGAGATCAGCGTGGCGTCGCCCGCGGAGCCTGGCTTGAGGCTGCCGAGCTCGGGCCGGTTGACCGCGGCGGCGGGCGCCGAGGTCGCGGCCCTGATCACCTGCGGGAGGGCCACGCCCAGCACCAGGAATTTGGACAGCGTGTGCAGCAGGTCGAAGGCGGGGCCGTCGATGCTGAGGCTGTGCACGTCGCTGCTGATGACGTCGGGCAGGAACCCCGCCGCCAGCATCGCGCGCGCGGTGCCGAAGCCGAAGGAGCCCTGGCCGTGACCAATGTCGAAGATGACGCCGCGCTCGCGCGCCGCCGCGATCTCCTCGCGCACGCCGCCCCCGGGCGCCGCGGGCGCATTGGGGAACGGCCGGAAGCAGTGCGTGAGCACGTCGCCCTTGCGCAGCCGCGACACCACCTCGAGCCGGCTCGGCGGCGGGAAGTCGAGATGGCACATGACCGGGAGCCCGACGGCTTCGGCGACCTCGAGCGCCATGTCGAGCGGCGCCACGCCCGAGGCGCCGCCGGCGCCCTTGCCGACGCGGACCTTGATGCCGACCACGAGATCGCGGTTCTCCTCCGCGACCTTCCGGCATTCGCGCAGATCGAGCAGGCGAAGATCCGCGCACTCGCCGACCATCACGCTATTGCTGAAGGCGTAGATGCCCGCGAAGGAGATGTTGAGATAGGGCAGGATGCGCACCGGCGCGGGCTCGATCACGTGCCGGCGGAAACCCAGGAAATTGCCGGGGCCGGCGGTGCCCGCATCGACGAAGGTCGTGGTGCCGCTGCGGCGCGCGAGCATGGTCGCGTCGACGCCCACCGACGTGCCGCCCCAGTAGACATGGGTGTGCAGGTCGATCAGGCCCGGCGTCACGAT
>DATMMM010000389.1:0-3362 GCA_035569735.1 Allostellaceae bacterium
GTTACCACGCCGAGCGCGGCCTCGCCGATCTGCTGCAGCTGGGATTCGTCCGCGACGTTGTCGCCGAGCACGCGAATGCCGGCGCGCGGCAGGCCCAGGTCGTTCAGCGCTTTCATGAATGCCGTGGCGCTGGTGGGCGGCTGCCATACGAAGATCGCGTCGGGATGCGCATCGAGGATGCGCTGCAGGAAGGGCGCATAGTCCGGGTTCACCAGCGGAATGCGCAGCGAGCCCGCGAGCGTGCCGCCGGCCTCGGTGTAGCCCGCCACGAAGGCCTGCTCGGCGTCGATGCCGGCCGCGAAGTCCGAGACGATGGTATAGACGCTCTTGATGCCGCCCGTCGTCGCCGCCCAAGTGCCGAGCGGCAGGTCGGTCTGCCAGAGCGCGAAGGACGTGCGCGCGATATAGGGCGAGCGCGTGGTGATCAGGCCGGTCGCGGCGTTCATGATGATGAGCGGCGTCTTGGTCTCGGTCGCGAGCGGTGCGACCGCGAGCGCGTTGGGCGTGAAGACGAACCCGGTCAGGATCTGCACGTGGTCCCGGGTCAGCAGCTCCTGCGCCAGCCGCTTGGCGATGTCGGGCTGCGCGCCCGTGGTATCGCGCCGCAGGATCTCGATGCCGTGGCCGCCGAGCTCGTTGGCATGCTGCTCCATGTACATCTTGATGCCGTCGTCCATCTGCTGCGCGATCGCCGCGAAGGGCCCTGTATAGGGCAGCAGCACGCCGACCTTGACGGTCTCCGCGCCGGCCTCTCGGGCCGCCAGCGACGCGATCAGAAACGCGACCAGCGCAAAGGCGCGAAGCAACGGCCAAGTCATCAGCAATCCCCCCTGAACGCGGCCACGCTATCATTCCGGATCGAAGCGGAACATCGTCCATGGAGGCCGCCTTGAAGCCGAACCATCCCTATGGCGTCCACCTCGTCGGCAGCGTGCCGCTCGCCGATGCGCCGAGCGTGTTCCGCATGGCCTGCGAGAAGCTCGGCTATCGGCTCCGGCGAATGCCCGACGGCGAGACCGGCGCCCGCAGCCGCTGGGTCCACTGGCAGCTCGGAGTCTTCGAGTCGATGGACGTGCTCGAGTCCGAGATCGTGGACACCGGTTATATCCGGCGGGCGCAGTTCCGCTTGAAGCCGGGCGCGCGGCCGCAAGACATTCGCTTTCCCGCTCTCGGCTACGCGACGGCGGCGCGGCAATCCTACGCTGAGTTCGAGCGCATGCGTGAGCGCGGCGAGATACCCGCGCATCTCAAATTCCTGGTCTCTCTGCCGACGCCGCTGGCGCCGGTCACCTCGTTCGTGCTCCCCGAGAGCCGCGCCGCCGTGGAGCCGCGCTACGAGGACCGGCTCTTCGCGGAGCTCGACGAGATCCTCGAGACGGTGCCGAGCGAGCGCCTCGCGATCCAGTGGGACACCGCCTATGAGTTCGCGCTCCTCGAGGGCGTCATGTCCTCGGGCTTCCCCGATCCGCAAGCCGCGATCCTCGAACGCCTCGTGCGGATCGGCAACCGCGTGCCGGCGGAGGTCGAGCTCGGCTATCACCTGTGCTATGGCGATTCCGGCCGTCGGCACTTCAAGGATCCCGACGATACCGCCAAGCTCGCGCTGGTGGCGAACCACCTGGCTCGTCACCTCGCGCGCCCGCTCAATTGGGTGCATCTGCCGGTGCCACGGGCGCGCACCGACGAGGCCTTTTTCCGGCCGCTCTCCTCGCTCGGCCTGCGGCCGGAGACCGAGCTCTATCTCGGCTTGATCCATCTCACCGACGGCCTCGACGGCGCTCGCCGCCGGCTTTCGGCGGCGGGGCGACATGTCCGCCGCTTCGGTGTCGCCACGGAGTGCGGTCTCGGGCGCCGGCCGCCCGAGACGATCCCGGCCCTGTTGGACCTGCACGCGCGGGTCTCCGATCTCGCCTCGGAGTAGGCGGGGGTCATCAATCCGTCACGATATAGGGGGTATCACACCGCGATTGACCCAATGGGTTGGGGCCGACCGGGTTGGAGCGAGCATACACCGCGCGTCCGAGGCGCACCCGCTGCGGGTGCCGCGCGCTCCTTGCCGTTCCGGCGAAAGGAGAGTGCGGACGATGACCACGGCGCTCTTGAAGACGGCGATCTACCAGAATGGCGTGGCGAGCAAGCGGGGGCTCTCGGAGCGGCTGTTCGCGGTCTGGTTCCACCGGCTGGTCTATAACCAGATCTGGGAGGATCCGCGGGTCGATCTCGAGGCGCTCCGGCTCGAGCCCACGAGCCGGGTGCTCACGATCGCCTCGGGCGGCTGCAACGTGCTCAATTATCTGCTCGCCGATCCCGCCGAGATCGTTGCCGTCGATCTCAATCCCGCGCATTTGGCGCTCACCCGGCTCAAGCTGACGGCGGCGCAGCACCTTCCCGACCATGGCGCCTTCTACGGGCTGTTCGGCCGCGGCATCGATCCCGGCGCCTGGGATACCTACCGCGATTACTTGCAGCCGCACCTCGACGAGGAGGCGCGGGTCTTCTGGGAAGGCCGCTCGCCGCTCGGCAAGCGGCGGTTCAGCCTCTTCGCCAACAGCGGTCTCTATCGGCGGGGGCTGCTCGGCCGCTTCATCGGCTTCTTGCATTTCGTGGCCCGGCTCACGGGAAATGACCCCTCGCGGATGCTCGGCGCCAGCAATCTCGAGGAGCAAGCGCGTCTCTTCGAGGAGTGGATCGCGCCGGTCTTCGACGCGAAGCCGGTGCGGATGCTCTGTCGGATGCCCGCGGTGCTCTACAGCCTCGGCATCCCGCCCGCGCAATTCGACGCCCTTCGCGGCGATGCCGGCGGCGACCTCGCTAACCTCTATCTCGAGCGCTTGAGGCGCCTCGCTTGCGAGTTCCCGATCGAGGAGAATTATTTCGCCTGGCAGGCCTTCGGCCGCCGCTATGGCATCGAGGCGCAGGGACCGGTGCCCGATTACCTCAGGCCCGAAGCCTTCCGCACGCTCGCCGAGCGCGCGCCGCGCGTGCGCACAGAGCTCGTCTCGGTGACGGATTTCCTCGCGCGCGAGCCCGCCGCGAGCATGGACCGCTATGTCCTCCTGGACGCGCAGGATTGGATGGGCCCGGCGCAGCTTGCAAGCCTCTGGCAGGAGATCGGCCGCACGGCGCGCCCCGGCGCCCGCGTGATCTTCCGGACCGCGGCCCGCGTCTCGCCGCTCGAAGCCGCGCTGCCGCAAGCGCTGCTCGAGTCCTGGCACGCGGAGACGCAGCTCGCCGCGACGCTCTTCCGCCGTGACCGCTCGGCGATCTACGGCGGCTTCCACATCTATAGCCGGGTCTGACGCCGAGCCGCCTCCGCGACCCATGACCGCCGAGGCGACTCTCCGCATGGACCGGATGTACCG
>DATMMM010000390.1:0-3934 GCA_035569735.1 Allostellaceae bacterium
GCTCGATTACTGGCAGGATACGAGCCTCCTGGACATCAAGCGCATGCGCCCGATCCCATACAAGGACGAGGAGGGCAACCGCGTCGACGTCAACGACACGATCGACGACGTGCTGACGATCGACACCGACAAGCCGCCGCAGTCGCTGCCCTACGACAATGGCAGCGGGCAGCTTCACAACCGCGATTTCTTTTCGCCGACCGACAACAACGTGATCGTCTATGGTTTTGGCTTCCTGTTCCAGCCCAAGGAGGACGGCCTGCACGAAACCCATATGAATCAGGGCAACCCCCGCGGCAGGCACTTCAGGGAGAACGGCGCATTCCAGGATGGCGCCGTCATCGTGGAGCGCGCCGGCAGTTTTGCGGCTCTCTTCACCGCCTTTCAGACGCAGTGCCTGCCGACGGACGCCCGCGGGGTCCCGGTGCACGATGCGTTGCCGCTGCCCGAGTTCATCCGCAGCTGAAGGCGCGGCAGATACGGTGAGCCAGATCGCGATCGACGAGGATGGGTCCGCGCTTCAACAGTCCTCACGCTGCTCAGGCCCCTCGCTTCGGCCGGCGGACGGCTCTCACTTTGCCGCTGTTTCCGCCTCCGCAAAAGAACCGATCGCTGCCGTCGGTTTCGAGCCCCGAGACGGCGAGGCCGGGCGGCATCTCGATCTTCTCCAGCAGCTCTCCCGTTTGGGGATCGATACGCCGCAGGTCGCTTTGGTCGGCTTCCCAGGTGCCGTGCCACAGCTCGCCATCGACCCAGGTGACACCGGTAACGAAGCGGCTGGACTGGATGGTGCGCAGTACCTTGCCGGTCTCGGGATCGACCTGATGGATCTTCCGCTCCCGGTACACGCCCACCCAGAGCGAGCCTTCGGCCCAGGCGAGGCCGGAGTCGCCGCCGCCGCCCGGCGCCGGGATCGAGGCGAGCACGCGGCCGCTCTTCGGATCGACCTTCTGGATGCGGTCCTCGGCGATCTGGAACAGATGCTCGCCGTCGAACGCGGTGCCCGCGTGCCCTGCGACGTCGAGCGTGCGCAGCCTCTTGCCGCTCTCCGGATCGAAAACGTTCAGCCGGTCGCCGGACGCGAACCAGACATGCTTGCCGTCGAACGAGACGCCGGCGACCTTATCGGCCTCGGGGAAGGGCCCGTATTCGCGGATGATCTCTGCCTTTGATGTTTTCATTGTTCCATCCTACCCGCCCGGAAGCGGTGCCGTGAGTAACAAGGTCGTCGCGAATCCGGGGAGCGGCGGCGTCATCCAGCGCCGGGCCCGGCCGCGGCCGAAAGGCTGCACCTTGCCCGCAGCCGCAAGCTCGCTCAGCGCGCGCTGCACGGTGCGCTGGCTCGCGCCGAGGGCGAGCGCAAGCGCCGAACCCGACCATGACTCGCCGTCCGCGAGGAAAGCGAGCACCGCCGCGTGCCGCTCTTCCACCGGTCGCGCCAGCACGACGACCTCGCGCGCGCCGCGCGGCGAGAGCACAAAACCGTGTTTTGTCGCGCTGACACGGGCGACCGCGCGCAGCAGCCTGCGCAGCCGGCCGATCTCGACCCGCAACCGCGCGCGGTGGGATTCGTCGACGTGCCTGGCGCCGAACGCGCGCGTGAGCAGCACATCCCGCGGCACGTCTCCGGGCCAAGCCTCGGCGAGCGCGCGCACCAGGGCGAACAGCACCGGACGCCTTGCGAGCGGCACGAGCTCGTTCCGCTCGCGCACGAGATTGCGGCAGGCGTCGATGACGAGCGCTTTTGATGCGAGCAGCGCCTCGACTTCCTCCAGCAAAAGAGGGCGCTCCCCGCCGCGCGCGATCAGCCGCGCCACGGGCGTATCGAGGACATTGATTGCCTGTTCGACCTCGGCTGCGAGCGCCGGAATGCGCGCCCAGCGCGCGGCTTCCTCGGCACGCGCAAGCGCTGCATGCGCCGCTTTGGCGTGGACACGCCGCATGGCAATTCCGGCGACCGCGAGCTCATGGACGGCACGCAGCGCAGGCGTGAGCGCCGTGAGATCGATCTGTGCCAGCTTGTGCTCGGCCTCGTCGAGGTGCCCGATCAGGACCAGGCGCCTCGCTTCGAGATAGCGCGCATGCGCCGCATTGGCCCGGTCGCCATGTGCTTCGAGGACATCGGATGCCGCGGCGAGCATCTTCGTGGGCCAGGCGAGGTCGCGCGAAGCGAGCGCGATCTCGGCCTCGACGACGACGCATCTCGCGCGAGCCACGGCCTCTCTCGGGCCGAAGGCGCGCCCCGCTCGCCGCACCAGCGCTTTGGCGCGGTCGAGATCGCCGAGCTGAGCCATGGCGATGCCGCGAAGCGCAAGCGCCGGCGCGTCGTCGCGCAGCGCCACCCTGTTCAGCGCGCCGATGGGATCGCCGATTGCGAGCGCCCGTGCCGCCGCCGTGATCAGCGAGTCCATCGAAATCCCGTCACACTTGTCACTCCCAGGAGGCCCGAGTCCGATCCTAGTCTAATCCGCAACGGTAGGGACAACGGAGAATGATGATGACCACGCACAAGACCGGAACGCGTCAACAGTGGCTTGCGGCGCGGCTCGAGCTGCTCGATGCGGAAAAGGCGCTGACGCGCCAAAGCGATGAGCTCGCGCAGCGGCGCCGGGAACTGCCCTGGGTCCGCGTGGAAAAGGACTATCCTTTCGACACCGACGAAGGCAAGGCATCGCTCGCTGACCTCTTCCGGGGGCGCTCGCAGCTCCTCGTCTATCACTTCATGCTCGGCCCGGACTACAAGGCGGGTTGCGCCTCCTGCTCGTCGATCGCCGACGGTTTTGACGGCATCGCCGTGCACCTCGCCAACCACGACGTGATGCTCTGGGCGGCATCGCGCGCGCCGCTTCCCAAGCTGCAGGCCTTCAAGCGGCGGATGGGCTGGACCTTTCCCTGGGCGTCTTCGCAGGATGGCGACTTCAACTACGACTTCAACGTCTCCATCACCGAGGAGCAGCAGCGCAGCGGCGGCATTGAATACAATTACCGTCGCGGCGGCCACCCCATAACTGAGACGACACTTCCTCCGGTCGTCATCGAGCACGCGGCCATGGCCGGGGCCGAGCCTGCCGCATATGTGCGCGAGCGGCCGGGCCTGAGCGCCTTCGTTCTCGAGGACGGCGTCGCCTATCACGTCTATTCGACCTATGCCCGCGGACTGGACGGGCTCTGGGGCATGTACCAGTGGCTCGACCGCGCCCCCAGAGGGCGCAACGAAAACGGCGCTTGGTTGCGCCACCACGACAGCTACGAACAGGCGGCGCGATGATCGCCGCCCGAAACGAGACCGGAAGCCGCAGGAAAGAAGGACAGCACGCCATGAAGACGCCATCGATTGTATCGCCTCAGGAGTGGGAGGCCGCGCGCCAGCAGCTTCTCGTCAAGGAGAAGGCCCATACCCGCGCCGGTGACGCGCTGGCCGCCGAGCGGCGGCGGATGCCGTGGCTTGCCGTGGAAAAGGCCTATGCGTTCGACGGGCCCAAAGGAAAAGTGAGCCTGCTCGATTTGTTCGAGGGCCGCCGCCAGTTGATCATCTACCGCGCCTTCTTCGAGCCCGGCGTGCACGGCTGGCCGGAGCATGCCTGCATTGGCTGTTCGCTCGGGGCCGACCAGGTCGGCGAGCTCGCTCATCTGAACGCGCGCGACACGACGCTCGCGTATGCATCGCGCGCACCGCAGGCCGACATCGCGCGCCTGAAGGCGCGGATGGGCTGGGAAGTCCCCTGGTACACCATCACCGACGGCTTCGACGCCGACTTCGGGGTCGATGAATGGCACGGCCACAACGCGTTCATCCGCGACGGCGAGCGCATCTTCCGCACCTACTTGATCAACAGCCGCGGCGATGAGGCGATGGGCACCATCTGGAGCTATCTCGATATGACAGCGCTCGGGCGTCAGGAGGAGTGGGAGGACTCGCCGGAGGGCTACCCCC
>DATMMM010000391.1:0-3580 GCA_035569735.1 Allostellaceae bacterium
GAATTGCGCCGCGAGCGCGCGTATCCCTTCGCCATTGAACGCTACGGTCCTCGCCGCCCAGAAGCCGTAGAGGACCGAGAACAACAGCAGCGGGTCTTCGGCAGGCTCGCCGAGCGCTGCAGCCTGCTCCATCAGCAAACGTGCCCGCTCCATGGCGGCCTTCGTTTCGGGCGCGTTGTAGCCTTTGACGTGGAGCAGCGGGGTTATCAGTGCGACCTGGAGCTTGATCTGCGTGCGGCGCAACGCCGGCGTGCCGGGTAGGGTGGCGATTAGGTCGAGGGCGCGGCCGAGCTGCTCCGCTGCTTCGACGAGCGCCGAGCGCGCCAGCGATCGCTGTCCTGCCTTGGCCCACAGGTCAGCCGCCTTTTCGATCTGCCCAGCTTCGGCGCAGTGACGCGCCAGCAGCTCGGGCTGACGTTCGGCGATCTCGGGAAATCGGCTTTCCAGCGTTTCGGCAATGCGGGCGTGCAGCACGCGCCGCGGTTCGCGCAGCAGCGTGCCGTAGGCCGCGTCCTGTACCAGCGCGTGCTTGAACAGGTAGCTCGCATGCGGCGGCGCGCTCTGGCGGAACAGCAGACCGGCGGCCACGAGACGCTCGAGCGCCGATGCCAACTCGTTCTCGGATTGGCCGGCCACTGCGGCGATCAGGGCATGCGAGAACTCGCGCCCGATCACCGCCCCGATCCGCGCCACCTCCTTTGCCGGCCCGAGCCGATCGAGCCGGGCCATCAGCGAGGCATGCAGGCTCGCAGGGACCGCCAGCGCCGGGACGGGAATGCTGGCCGCAGTCCGCCGCGCCTCGCTTTCGCTTCCCGCCTCGAGAACCGCCTTCGTCATCTCCTCCACGAACAGGGGAATGCCGTCGGCGCGCTCCACGATGTCTTGGCGGATGCTCGCCGGCAGCGGCCTGCCGCCGGCGATCTGGTCGACCATTGCGTGAATTTCAGCACGCGTCAGCCGATCGAGGGCGACGGCGGTGACGTGCGGTTGTCCGCTCCAGGGCGGTTCGAATTCCGGCCGGAACGTCACGATCAGGAGCGCGCGATGGGCGGCGACCCGGCTCACCGCGCGCCCGAGCACTTCCAGGCTCGTGGGATCGCCCCAATGCACATCCTCGAAGATCATCAGCACGGGAGCAGAGCGCGCCAGCGTCTCTATTTGCCGGATGAGCGCCTGTAGCGTCGCTTCCCGGCGCTGTTGCGGAATGACCGGCAGCGCCGGATAGCGGCCGTCGTCAGGCAACGACAGCATGTCGGCAAACAGCGCGGCGTCCGCAATTGAGGTCGAGGTCTGCGCCAGCAGCGCATCGAGCTTGTCGAGCTTCGCCTTCGGCGTATCGTCGTGGGCAAATCCGGCGGCGCGCTCCATCTGGCCGATGACGGGATGAAGGGCGCTGTTGGTGTACTGCGCCGAGCAGAAATAGCGCAGGCGCGTGTGCGGCTCATCGGCCAGGCGTTCGAGCAGCGCCGCGGTCAGCCGCGACTTGCCGATCCCCGGCTCGCCGGAGAGCAGAACCACCTGCCCTTCGCCGCTCTCCGACCTCGACCAGCAGCGCCGCAGCAGTTCGGATTCGTCCTCGCGTCCGACCAGCGCCGTGAGGCCGCCGGCGTGCAGCGCCTCGAAGCGGCTCTCCATCGCGCTCGTCCGCAACACCCGCCAGGAACGCGCCGGATCGGCGATGCCCCTGAGCTCCTTGCTGCCGAGATCCTCGAGTTCGAAGGGATTGCCGATAAGCCTGCGCGTGCCGTCGGCAATCACCACGGTGTTGGGTTCGGCGATCGCCTGCAGACGGGCGGCAAGGTTCGGCGTCTCGCCCACGACGGCCCGCTCCCGCGCTGCACCCGTCCCGATGGGATCGCCGACCACCACCAGGCCGGTGGCGATGCCGACCCGCGCGCTCAAGGGAACGCCGGCAACGGTATTGAGCTTGGGCACCGCTTCAACGAGCGCCAGTCCCGCCTCGACCGCACGCTCGGCGTCGTCCTCGTGCGCCTGCGGATAGCCGAAATAAGCGAGCACCCCATCGCCCATATACTTGGCGACGAACCCTCCATTGCGTTGCACCAGCTCCGCGCAGCAGCGCTGATAGGCGCCAAAGATGCTGCGCAGGTCCTCCGGATCGAGCTTCGCCGACAGTGCGGTCGAGCCGACGAGGTCGATGAACATCACGGTGAGCTGCCGGCGCTCGGCGGCCTGCGCGTCCGGGCGAGCCGTCACCGTGGGTGGCGCAATCGCGGTCGCGCCGGCGTCCGCAATCGCCTTGAGCAGGCGCTTGCGATGCCCCAGCGGCACACCGAGCTTTTCGAGATCGCTCTCGGTCAGCTCCCGGAGCACCTCGACGTCTATTTCGTTGTCGCGGAAAACGGTCTCGTAGCGGCCAAGCCCGAGGCCGCGCAGCCAATCACCGACGTCCATGCTCGCGTCTCAACCGCGCCCCCGCGCTGATGATCTGCCGGATGAAACAGCGTGTCCAGGTGCTTGCGGGCGCATGCCTGCCCTGGGTTGTATTCGCAGGATCGGCGGCGGGGCTATCCAAATTCCCCACCAGGAGCTGCTGAAGTGGCGCCTAGTCACATTTTCATTGACACAAGTCCCCGTTTCGGATACGGATGCCACGAGTCTCGCTCAACTTACAGGACGGCAACCGGGTGACGCTGGCGGCCGGGGCGAGTGCGGTTCCCGCGGAAGGCGGCTCGTCACTACCGTCCCCGGGCGGCTCCGGGAAAACGCCCGGCCGGCACCATGACCGGTCTGCGAGGAGCTCGCTGGACTGGGACAGGCGAGATGCAGCTAACGCCTGCAAAAGCCGCGTCCCAGGAAGCGCGTGCTGGAGCTGAGCGGCGGCGTTGGTTCGCTGCCGCAAGCGCCGCGGTGGAACGCCGACAGGCGAGCGCGCCCCTCGCTGCCCCTCCCCGTACGCGGTGGGGGAAGAGAGATCAGGCGCGCGGCCGCATCCCAGATGCGGACGGAAGGTTTACGCGTCTGTCGGCGTTTCGCCTTCCTGATTTTTTTTGAGCCGGGCGCGATCGAGGTGGAGCCGGTACCACCGCCGGCGGCCGTCCGACGGGGATCGGGCTGGGCTTCCGTGCTTCTTGGAGCAAAACTCGGGCGCGGGCGCGCCGCGAGAACGCTCCCTTTTCACCCTCCCCTGGATGGAGAGGGTCGCGCTCCGCAGGAGCGCGGGGTGAGGTGATGGCGCATGCATTTCGTAGCCCGGATTGAACCAACGGGTCCGGCCCGAAGTGGCCGGCCCGATGACAGGCTCCGCGAAATCCGGGAGCGGTCCGCAAGCTTGAATGCCAATCCCGCATTTCGCTGACGCTCATCCGGGCTACGGCGCTGAGCAGCCGTCACGGTGCCCACGGCGTGATGAAAAAGAGCCGCGAGCGGCTACTCCGGCGGCGGCAGGAACATCACTTCGTGCTTGGCCGACAGCGCCACGACTTCCGGCGGCGCCTGCTCCTTCATGCTGTGAATGGCCCAGAACAGGTCGTAGAGTTTGCGCGTGGGAGAGACCCAGAAGAAGCATTTCACCGCCTGGTCCGACTTGTTGAAGAGGCCGTGCGGGATCGTCATCGGC
>DATMMM010000392.1:0-4595 GCA_035569735.1 Allostellaceae bacterium
GGATCGGGCGCGAGCGCGGCGCAGTGCTCCGCGAGCGGCACCTGCGCGAAGGCAAGCCGCTCAACCTCGAGACGCTCATGCTCGATTGGGACGGGCCGCTGGTCTCGACCTGGGTCTTCAACGAGGGGTACCTTTCCGAGGGCGCCTGGTACCAGGATTGCCGCTACTGCCCCTATGCCGACGTCTGGGCCGAATTCGGCAAGCAAGGTCTCGATCTCGGGCTCCTCTATGACATCGAGCTGCACACGACCATGTATCAGACCTATCATCCCGGAACGATCGTGCGCTGGGACGCGCTGAAGACCCGCGGCGATCATCTCTGCAAGTTCCGCATCTCGATCCCGGAGCTGGCAAGTCCGAACGACCCGGAATACGCGGCTCCGAAGGCGCGGTGAAGCGCCCTCTGGGCTCGGCGGCGGGCCTCTTCTGAATGGCCAGTCCCGGAGAAAAGGCCGATAGGAAGCCTCTGCTCGTCGTCGATGGCGACTCCTTCGCGCATCGCGCCTATCACGCTCTGCCGAAGTCCATACGGCGCACGGGCAACCGAGGTGGCGGAGCGATTCTCGGCTTCGCGAATATCCTGCTGCGCTTGGTCGGCAGCGAGAAGCCCAGGATCGTGCTGGTCGGATGGGATACGCTCAACGAGCCCACCTACCGGCAGCGCTTGTTTCCAGCCTATCAGGGCGGGAGGCATTTCGATTCCGAGCTGGTCGACCAGCTCGAGGTGCTGCCGCAGTTCGTCGCCGCCTGCGGGTTCGCCAACGCCAAGGCGCCCGGCTATGAGGCCGACGACTTCCTGGCGGCAGCGGTTGCCCGGGAGGAACGCAAGCGTGGAACGGCGCTCGTCGCGAGCGGCGATCGCGATGCCTTTCAACTCGCCTCGGAGTCCACGACCATCCTCTATCCCGTGCGCGCCGGTGAAATGGCGCGCATCGGCCCTGCGGACGTGCGCGAGCGCTACGCCGTCGATCCCGGGCAAGTGCCCGATTTCATCGCGCTGCGCGGCGACCCCTCGGACAAGCTGCCGGGTGCACGGGGCGTCGGCCCGAAGGGAGCGGCGGATTTGCTGCGCACATACGGGACCCTCGAGCGGGCACTCGCGGACGGACGGTTTTCCGCGCAGGCCGGCGATCTGCGTCTTTACAAGAAGATCGCCACCATGGATCGCTCGGCGCCGCTCCCCGCGCTCAGGGGTCAGAAGCCGACCTGGAGCACGGCCGCGGCACTCGCGCGCGACTGGGGGCTCAACCAGCTCGCGCAGAGGCTGCTGAACCTTTGACCCAAGATCTCGCTATTTGTTCGAAGAAGACGCGGTCATTAGGCTAGCTGGCGCCCGCCGCGGTTGCCGGGCATCGGAGGGCACCCCTGCTCGAGATCGGCTTCATCGTCAATCCCATCGCCGGAATGGGTGGTAGCGTCGCGCTCAAGGGCACCGATGGCGAGGCCATTCTGGCGTGCGCCCGAGCGAGCGGTGCCGAGCCTCGTGCCGCCGGACGTGCGCTGCGCGCGCTCGAAAGGCTTGCGATGCGCAGCGGGCGGGGCGTCACAATTCACGCGCCGCCCGGTGCCATGGGCGCCGACATCGCGCGGCAGGCGGGCTTCGTCGTGGCGCCGCTCGAAGCCACGCCCGCGGGCGTCACCTCCGCCGCCGATACGCGGCGAGCGGCGGCCGAGCTCGTGCGCCGAAAAGTCGCGCTGCTCCTCTTCGCCGGCGGAGACGGCACTGCGCGGGACATCCTGAGCGTGGTGGGCGGCGAATTTCCGATCCTCGGCATCCCCGCAGGCGTCAAAATGCAGTCCGCCGTTTTTGCCGTGAGTCCAGAGGCCGCGGGCGACCTGGTCGCGCTCTTGGCGGGCGACCCCGGCGGGAAACTCGCGTTCCGCGCCGCGGAGGTGATGGATATCGACGAGGCCGCGGTGAGGGACGGGCGGATTTCGGCGCGGCTCCATGGCTACGCGCGGACACCCTTCGAGCGACGCCTGGTCCAGAATCCGAAGGCCGCCGAGCCGGGCGAGGACGCCACCCTTGATGCTCTCTGCCGCGAAGTCGCCTTGGAGATGGTCCGAGATTGCCTCTATATCCTTGGGCCCGGAACCACCACCGCGCGCGTGCTGCCCTATCTGGGCCTCGACGGCACGTTGCTGGGCGTCGATGCCGTCCTCGATGGCGCGGTGATCGGCCGGGATCTCGCGAGCAGCGCGCTCGAGGAGCTTGTCCGGCGTCGGCCGGCGCGTCTCATTCTCGGCATTGTCGGCGGACAAGGCTTTATCTTCGGGCGCGGCAATCAGCAGGTCTCAGCTCCGGTTATCCGCGCCATCGGACGCGACAACATCATCTTGCTCGCAAGCCAGCAAAAGCTCCTGGCTCTGGGTGAGCCTCTCTTGCGGGCCGATACGGGGGATCCGGATGTCGACGCACTGCTCGCGGGCTATATCAGAGTGCGCACCGCGCCCGGCCGCTCGACATTGTTGCGGGTTGCAATATAAGGCCTGCCGGCCTCGCGATTGAAAAAGCCGGGCCGGCGATGCAAGAATACAAGGCGCATACTTGAGGGAGGCCAGTCGTTGAGGCCCAATGAGTCGCCGGCGCATCCGTGGATGGCCAATTCCACCGCTGACATCAAGCAAGCGATGCTGAAGGAGATTGGCGCCGCGGGGATCGAGGAGCTATTCGAGCAGATCCCCGCATCCCATCGGTTGAAGACGCCGCTCAAATTGCCTCGGCAGCTGAAATCCGAGGCGGAGCTCAAGCGGCATCTGCTGACGATCCTGTGCCGCAACGAGACCTGTGAGAGCAATCTCAATTTCCTGGGCGCCGGCTGCTGGCAGCACCACGTGCCGGCCGTGGTGGACGAGATCGTCGGGCGCACGGAATTCCTGACGCCGGTGTGGGGCTCGCCACAGTCGGATCACGGACGCAATCAGGCCTGGTTCGAGTATGCAAGCCAGCTCGGCGAACTCCTGGAGATGGATGTGGTGCAGCTGCCCGTCTACAGCTGGGGATGCGCCGCAGGCCATGCGATCCGCATGGCGGCCCGGCTGACCGGCCGGCGCCAGGTGCTCGTGCCCGCGCTCATCGATCCCGAGCGGCTTTCGGTGATCCGGAATTATGCCGAGCCGCGGGAAATGCTGAACCATATCGAGGTCGTGAGCGTCGCGCACGACAAGAAGACCGGCGGTCTGGACCTCAAGGACCTGAAGGCGAAGATTTCGTCCGGGACGGCCGCGGTCTATACCGAATCGCCGGGCTATCTCGGCATTTTCGAGCGCCACGGCGCCGAGATCGCCGAGATCGCCCGGGCCGCGGGCGCGGAGACGATCGTCGGCGTGGACCCGCTCTGCCTCGGCGTCGTCCGGCCGCCAGCGGATTACGGAGCCGATATCGCCGTCGGGCCGACGCAACCGCTCGGCGTTCACATGAATTGCGGGGGTGGGGTGGGCGGTTTCATCGCCTCGCGCGACGAGGAGCGCTACGTCCGACAGTACAACGGCTTTCTCGTCAGCATCACCGGCACGACGGAGCCGGGGGAATATGGCTTCTCGCTCTCCTGCTCGCATCAGACCTCCTACGGCATGCGCGAGCAGGGCCGCGATTGGACCGGGAATTCGGTCTATCTCTGGGCCATCGCCAATGCGGTCTATATGTCGCTCCTGGGCCCGGCGGGATTCCGCGAATTGGGCGAGCTGATTCTGCAGCAGGCGCATTACGCGGCGCGGGCCATCGGCCGCATCAAGAGCGTGCGGATCCTGTTCCCGCACGGCTTCTTCAAGGAGTTCGTGGTGAATTTCGACGCGGCGGGCAAGAGCGTCGCGCAGATCAACCGCGCGCTGCGTCGCCGCGGAATCTTTGGCGGCAAGGATCTCTCGCGGGAGTTCCCCGATTTCGGCCAGAGCGCGCTTTATTGCGTGACCGAGGTGCACACCAAGGAGGATATCGATCGGCTCGCCGCAGCGCTCAAGGAGATCGTCGCGAAATGACGGGGCAAAACAAACTGCGCCCGTTCCACGCGGCGCGCTGGAACGAGCCGCTGGTGACGGAGCTGGGGCATCCCGGCCGGCGCGGCCAGATGTTCCCGGCGGCTGATCGAGCGGTGCAGAAATCCGTCGGCGCGGCGGAGAAGCTGATACCCGTAGGGCTCGCGCGCAAGCGCTCGCCGGCGCTCCCCGAGCTCTCGGAGCCCGAGGTGCAGCGCCACTATCTGCACCTCGCCCAGGAGACGCTGGGCATGATGGGCATCAGCCTCTTCGGCACCTGCACGATGAAGTACAACGCCCGCGTCAGCGAAGCCGTCGCCGCGCGGCCCGAGCTCGCGGAGCTGCATCCCTATCAGCCGGAGGAGACGCTCCAGGGCGTTCTGGAGATCATCCATGCCTTCGACCTGATCCTGCGCGTGCTCTCGGGCATGGATCAGTTCGTCTTCCAGCCCGGGGGCGGCGCCGATGCCGCCTACACTCATTGCTGCATCACCCGTGCCTATCACAAGGCGAAGGGCCAGCTCGCCAAGCGGGACGAGATCGTCACCTCGATCCAGGCGCATCCCTGCAATGCCGCGACCGCGGCCGCGGCCGGTTTCAAGGTGGTCACGCTGCAACTC
>DATMMM010000393.1:0-7533 GCA_035569735.1 Allostellaceae bacterium
ATGGAGCCTGGCGCCTCCGAGCCGCGGTCCGTGAGCCCGGCGGGCACGCTCGAGGAGCTCGCGGGCGCGCTGGGCATCGCGACATCCTACTGGGACGCGGAGGGCAAGCGCCGCGTCCCGCCTCCCGAGACGCTCGGCACCATCGCGGGCGCGCTCGGCTTCCCCGCTGATGACGAGGCGGCGACGCGGGCATCGCTCGCTCGCCTCGGCCGGGCGGGGCGAGAGCGCCTGTTGCCGCCGGTCCTCGTGATTCGAGAGGACCAGTCGACCATCCCGATCGAGGACGCTCTCTCATCCGAGACCTCATCCGCGCCGCCGAAGTGGCGCGTGATCGAGGAGAGCGGCAGGGTCTCGGAAGGAGAGATTGCCGACGGGTCCAATGGCACGGTCGAGCCGCCCGGTCGATTGCCGATCGGCTATCACCGCCTCGAGCTGGAAATATCCGAGGGGGAGGACACGCGCGTCGAGGAGATGTCGCTCATCGTCGTGCCGCGGCGGGCCTTCCGCCCGGCTTTCCTCGAAGGCGACGGACGCTGCTGGGGCATGGCCGTGCAGCTCTACGGCATCCGCTCGCGGCGCAATTGGGGCATCGGCGATTTCACCGATCTGCTGCAGCTCGTTCGCGGCGTCGCCCGGCTTGGCGGGGCGTTCGTCGGCGTCAATCCGCTGCACGCGCTGTTTCCGCCGCGTCCGGGCCATGCCAGTCCGTACTCGCCGAGCAGCCGCCTCTTCCACAATCCGCTCTACATCGACGTGGAAGCCGTCGGGGAATTTCGCGACGACGCGGCCGTGCGCGCCCGGGTAGGCAGCGACGATTTCCAGCGCCGGCTCCAGACTCTGCGCGCCGGCGATCGGGTGCGCTATGCCGAGGTCGCGGCCGCGAAGACGCAGGTCTTGCAAGAGCTCTACCGGTATTTCCGGGAGCGGCATCTTGTTGATCCCGGCGATCCGCGCGCGCAGGCGTTTCGTGGATTCCAGGGGGAGCGCGGAGCCGCGCTCAGGCGCTTCGCGATCTTCTCGGCGCTCTCCGAGGAGCTCGAGGAAAAGGGCCTGCACTCCTGGCAGCAATGGCCGGCGGAGTGGCGCGATCCGGCGCCCGAAGCCATGGCGAGGTTCGAGCATGAAAACTTCGAGCGGATCGAATACCACGAGTATCTGCAGTGGCTGGTGGAGCAGCAGCTCGATCGCGTCCGGTCCACGGCGCGGTCGCTGCACATGGGCATCGGGCTCTATCAGGACCTCGCGGTAGGAGTCGATGGTGGCGGCGCTGAGGTCTGGCAAGATCGCGGGTTGTTTGCCCCAGGCATGAGCGTCGGCGCGCCGCCCGACGCTTGGAACCTCAGGGGTCAGGACTGGGGGTTGCCACCGTGGAATCCGGCGGCACTGCGGGCCGCCGCCTATCGGGCGTTCATCGACCTGCTGCGCGCCAACATGCGATATGCGGGCGCGCTCCGGATCGACCACGTCATGGAGCTGATGCGGCTGTTCTGGATTCCCGCCGGCAAGGGCCCGGGCGAGGGCAGTTACGTCGGATATCCGCTTCGGGACCTCCTTGGCATCCTCGCGCTCGAGAGCGTGCGCAATCGCTGCGTCGTCATCGGCGAGGACCTCGGAACCGTGCCCGAGGGATTCCGCGAGCAGATGCTGGAAGCGGGGGTGCTGTCCTTCCGGCTGCTTTATTTCGAGCGGGACCCGTCCGGGGCGATAGCCAAGCCCGAGGACTATCCGGCCGAGGCCGCGGTGGCGATCAGCACGCATGACCTGCCGCCGCTCTCCGCGTTCTGGTCCGGCACCGATCTCGAGCTTCGCGACGAGCTCGGTCTCTGGTCGTCGGCGGAGCGGCGCGCGGCCGATGTGGCGGAGCGCCCCCGGCTGCGCGCGTCGTTCACTGAGGCGTTCCGCGCCGCCGATGTCTCGGGCGCAGATCAGGGCGACGCGCGAGCCCCGGTTATCGCCGCCCACGCCTTTCTCGCGCGCACGCCCTGCCGGATGTTGATCGTCAATCCCGACGACGTGCTCGATGAGCGGCGCCAGGCCAACGTGCCCGGGACCGTCGACGAGCACCCGAACTGGCAGCATCGCCTTGGCCTGGAGATCGAGGATTTGTTCGCCGATCGGCGCCTGCTCGAGGTCGTATCCCTGTTCGGCCCGAGATCCTATGCGGGCCTGCTGGAGTACGAGCGGCCGGATCCAAGCTCCCCGAGGCATGCGCATCCCGCCGTCCCGGGTGCCACATATCGGCTGCAATTCGACCGCAGCTTCACCTTCGACGATGCTGCCGGTCTGATCCCCTATCTGAGCGCTCTCGGGATCACGCATCTCTACAGCTCGCCCTGGCTCAAGGCGCGCGCGGGCACCACCCACGGCTACGACATCCTCGACCACAACACGATCAATCCGGAGATCGGCGACGAGAGCTCTCTCGACCATCTGAGCGCCGTGCTCGCCGATCGCAGCATGGGCCACATCCTGGATTTCGTGCCGAACCACATGGCGATCGGCCGCGCCGACAACGCGTGGTGGCTCGACGTGCTCGAATGGGGCCGCGCCTCGCCCTACGCCGAGTATTTCGACATCGACTGGACGCCGCTGAAGCGGCAATTGCATCACAAGGTGCTGGTGCCGTTCCTCGGCGACCATTACGGCAAGGTGCTCGAAGCCGGCGAGCTGGTGCTGCGCTTCGATGCCGAGTCGGGGACCTTCAGCGTCTGGTATCACGATCATCGCTTCCCGATCGCAGTCGCCCACTATGGCCCCTTGATCCGCGCGGCGCTCGATCTCGCCGGCGCCGATCCGCATGCGCCCAAGGCGCCCTGGCAGCGCTCGCTCGCCGCTCTGGCGAAGGCGTTCGAGACGCTGGAGCGCCGGCAGTTCCGCCGCGGCGGGGACCGCGATCACGCGCGGAGCCTGCAGATAGACCTCGCGAGCCTCGCGCGGACCTCGCCGGAGGCGGCTGAGGCGCTCGCCCGTTCGGCGGCGGCTCTCAACGGCAGGCCGGGAGAGCCCGCCTCGTTTCTGTCGCTCCATCGCCTGCTCGAGCGCCAGGCCTATCGCTTGGCGTTCTGGCACGTGGCGTCGGACGAGATCAATTATCGCCGCTTCTTCGACATCAACGAGCTCGCGGGCATCCGGGTCGAGCGCCCGGAGGTGTTCGACGCCATCCACCGCCTCGTCGCCTCGCTCATTTCGAAGGGCGAGTTGCAGGGGCTGCGGATCGACCATGTGGATGGGCTCTTCCATCCGCGCGAGTATCTGGCGCGCCTGCAGGAGCTTGCGGGCGGCGCGTCGCAGTCGGCGGCGCCGATCTATCTGGTCGTCGAGAAGATCCTTGCGGCGCACGAATCCCTGCGCGAGGCCTGGCCGGTCGCGGGCACCACGGGCTACGACTTCCTCAATCAGGTGAACGCGGTGCTGCTGCATGCCGGCGGCGGACACGCGCTCTCGCGCGCCTACGAGCGCTTCATCCGCCGCGAGCTCGACTATGACGAGCTGGTACACGACTGCAAGCGCCTGATCGTGCAGACGTCGCTCGGCAGCGAGCTCAACGTGCTCGCGGGGGAGTTCGATCGCATCGCGCAGCGCCACTGGCGCACGCGGGACTATACGCTGGAGACCCTGCGGACGGCCTTGAGCGAGATCGCCGCGTGCTTCCCGGTCTATCGGACCTATGTCGCGCGGCGGGGCGCGACCACGGAGGATCGGCGGGACATCGCCTGGGCCGTGAGCCAGGCGCGCAAACGCTGGCGCGGGCTCGGGCGTGAAGCGCTGGACTTCGTCGAATCCGTGCTCACGACGGATCTGGTTCGCCCCGCGGCCAAGGGCTATCGCCGCTCCGAGGTCATCCGAGCCGCCATGCGGTTTCAGCAGTACACCGCTCCGGTCATGGCCAAGGGCCTCGAGGACACCGCGTTCTATCGGTTCTATCGGCTGATCTCATGCAACGAGGTCGGCGGCGACCCGCGCCAGGCGAGCCTTTCCATCGCCGCGTTCCACAGCCGCAACCGCGAGCGCGCACGGCGCTGGCCGCTGAGCATGCTTGCGACCGCGACGCACGACACCAAGCGCGGCGAGGACGCACGGGCGCGGATCGACGTTCTGTCGGAGATTCCCGGCGAGTGGGAGCGGGGCGTGCGCCGCTGGGCCGCGCTCAACAGCCGGTGGAAACTCGATCTGGACGACCGGCGGGCGCCGAGACGAAACGACGAGTACCTGCTCTATCAGACCCTGATCGGCGCCTGGCCCGTCGAGCTGGAGGAACTGCCGTTCGAGCCCGCGGCGCTCGCGGAGTTCACGGCGCGAATCCAGGCCTATGTCGTGAAGGCGGCGCGCGAGGCCAAGCTCGAGACGTCCTGGGCGAACCCGAGCAAGGACTACGAGGATGCCCTCGTGCAGTTCGCCGGGCGTTTGCTGGATCCCGAATCGGGCCGGGTGTTCGTCGCGGAGCTTCTGCCGCTGCAGCGGCGGATCGCGCGGATCGGCATGCTGAACAGCCTCGTGCAGCTCACGCTCAAGCTGACGTCACCGGGCGTGCCCGACATCTATCAGGGCACCGAGGTCTGGGACCTGAGCCTGGTCGATCCCGACAACCGCCGCCGGCCGGATTTCGAGGCGCGGCGGCGGTCCTTGGCGGAGCTCGTGTCCCTGAGAGCGCTCGCCGGGCCGGAGCGCGCGGCGGCGGTCGCGGAGCTGATGCGGAACTGGCGCGACGCCCGGATCAAGATGCACGTGCTGGCGTCGTTGCTTCGGCTCCGGCGCGATCGGGAACCGCTATTTAGGGCAAGCCGCTACCGCGCCCTTCCGGCCGAGGGAGCCATGGCCGACCGGGTCATCGCGTTCGCGCGCGAGACGTCCGACGACTGCGTAGTGGTCGCGACCGGCCGGCACCTTGCGCCCTTGGTGCCCTCCGCCGACGCGGGCACGGCGCAATATTCCTGGGAGGACACGTCGCTGCGCCTGCCGCGACTGTCGGAGCCCGTCGAGGACGTGCTCACCGGCCGCGAGATCCCCGTCAGCGGAGGCGCGGTCTTCGCGCGAGAGCTGTTCTCGATCTTGCCGGTGGCGGTTCTGGCGGAGAGACGGTCGAGCCCCTAACCCGGCGCGCTCCCAGGCCGCGGCCAGAGACCTCGCGCTCGCGCGTGGTCTCGCGGGCGAACAGGGCGGCGCCGATCACGCCGGCGTCGGCGCCGAGCTTCGACCGCACGACTCGGAGCGGCTGCAGCGCGGCGGCGAGCGCGCGCCGGCGGAGTTCTTGTTCCGCGATCTCGACCAGATCCGGCAATCCCTCGACAATGCCGCCGCCGAGGATGATCAGCTCGGGATTGAGCGCGTTCGCGATCGCGGCCAGCCCCACGCCCAGCGCCGCGCCGGTGTCTTCGACGAGCGCGCGGGCGAAGGCGTCGCCGTGCGCCGCCGCCTCGCCCACGAGCGCCGCCGTGATGTCCGCGGGAGCGCCACCCGCGAGCCGCAGCAGCGCCGCCGCCCCATCCGGCTCCGCGGCCGCTCTCTCCCGCGCCCGTCGGGCGATCGCCCAGCCGCCGACGAAGGCCTCCAGACATCCTCGATTGCCGCAACTGCACAGCGGGCCGTCGCGCTCGATCGTCATGTGACCGAACTCGCCGGCATTCCCACTCGCCCCTCGCACGAGCTCGCCGCCGATCACAATGCCTCCGCCGACGCCGGTACCGGCGAAGACGCAAACCAAGTTGCTCGCGCCGCGGCCGATTCCACGGCGGCACTCGCCATAAGTAATCGCCTGCACGTCATTGAGCACGGCGACGGGCAGTCCCACCGCCGCTTCCAGCCGCTCGCGGATCGGATAGTTCCGCCAGTCGAGATTGGGCGCGCGGCGCACGATGCCCTGCTCGGAATCGACTTGGCCCGCCACGCCGACGCCGATCGCACACACCGGCCGGTCCGGGGCCTGCAAATAATGTGTCTCCAGCATCGAGACGACGGTCTCGATCACGTGATCGGGTCCCAGGGCGGCCTCCGTCGGCGTACGCTGCCGTCCGGCGATCCGCCCTTTCGCATCGACCAGAGCCGTCTCGGTCTTGGTTCCCCCGAGATCCACACCGATGGCGTAGGCCGTCTCGGCAGATGTGCTCATGGTTCCCGTCTTCGGCGCGACGCCATAAATATAAATATAGATGCAAAGATCTAACCTGCCGCTCGTAGGCGCGCTAAACCGCTGGTTGCGCGCCGTCCGGCTTGCTCACGCGATCGCTGAGAGGCATCGGCGCAGCCTCGCGACGAGATCCGCGCTATTCGGCAGGAACTTTTCCTCGGCGTCGAGAATGATCTGGAAGGCGCGCTTTTTCAGGGCGGCGATGCCGATCGAATCCGGCTGCGGCTCGAGGCCTGCCGCATCGCACACGATGTCGATCAGCCGGTCGGCGGCGTGCAGGCGCCCGAACAGATAATCGTTCTCCCGATAGGCCCGGGAGAAAAACGCCGCGAAATGCGCGAACCCCGTGCCTTTCAGGGTCCCGGCCGCGCCGACCTCGCGGAGGGTCCGGACGTCGGCCGGACTGATCCGGTCGATGCGGACCTCGTCGAACTCGCCGACGTCGCGCCAATTCGTGACGGAGAAGGTCAAGATGTCCCAGAAGGCGAAGCCCAGGAAATTGACCAGCACATCACGCCGCGCGGGGGGCCGCCACTGAGCCGGATCCATTCGAGAGAGCAGCCTCTCGACATCCTCGGTGCCGGCGTCGAGATCGATCTCGGCGGCGAGACGATCGATCAGCGTGCCGAGCCCGTCGGCATGGCTATCGAGGAAGCTCCGGGCATAATCCGCAAGGTGCTTCGCCTGCGCGGCGGTGGGCGCCGCCGGGAACAGCGCCGTGGCCAGCTCCCGTGTCGAGGCGCTGAAGAAATCCGCGGACTCGCGCCGGCGCAACGCCTCCAGGCAGAGATAGAAGTCGCGCTTCAGTCGATCGATCACGCCGGGATCGTGGCTCTCCGGGTCTCGCTCGTCGAGCACCTGATAGAGGCGATTCTGGCCCTGGATCAGGAACTGCAGCCGGCGCTTGCGGAAATCGGCGTCGAAGGCGAGCAGGAGCTTGATCCAGCGCGGCCGCGCTTCGGGCGAGCACTTGATCTCGGCCGAGAGCGCCTCGTGGTGACCCCTGTCGTAGATCGCGCCCGTGCGGATGCACCAGGCGTCCACGATCTCCGCCACGGCGCGGCCGAGCGGCGACTCCGGAGCGACGCCCCGCAAGGTGACGATCAGCTGGCTGATGAACGCGCGAACCGAGGCGAGCTTCAGCCGCACATAGCCTTCATAGGCGAAGCCCGCGTCATGAGCCGCCTGCACCGTCATCGTCTCGCGCCAGATGCCGAGCTGCTCGACGGACACGGCGCGGTCGAGCGGTACGTCGACCACGGCGGAGACCAGCGCGGTGATCTGCGGCCGCGCCGCCTCGACGATGGCCTTGAGGCGGTTCACCCGATCATTCAAGCCGCTCACCCAGGTGAGCTCGTCCGCGATCGGCTCGTTGCGCGGTATGTCCGAGAGCGCGCCCTTGAGCATGG
>DATMMM010000394.1:0-2824 GCA_035569735.1 Allostellaceae bacterium
TGCGGCTGGTTCTCGGGCTGCTCGAGCACGATCTGCACCGTGCCGACGATGCCCGCGGCATCCTCTGCGATGAGCAAGGCGCGAGCGCCCTTCTCGACCTCCCGACCGACGCGACGCCAGAATGCCAGCGCCGTCTCCATCGAGAGCGGGTGCATGAAGCCCACCGAGGCGCCGCCGTCGACGCAGTCGATCAGCACCAGCGCGAGGCCCTGTGCGTCGCGATCCGACACGCTCGTGAGACGGCGGACGGCGTAGCTGTCGCTCATCGGCCCATCCCGGGCTCGCTCGCGATCACGACCGCATACCGCGCGGGTTTGCCCGTGCGATTGTGGAACGTGACGGGCAGGTCCAACGCAAAGGCAAGACAGTCGCCCCTCTGAAGCTCGTGGCGCTCCTCGCCGACGGTCACGTCGATCGACCCCTCGAGCACCCAGACTTGCTGGTGCACCCGCGCATCGCGCGCGCCGGTGTCGAAGGCCACCCGGGCGCCCCGGGGAAATTCCACCTCGACAATCTGGATCGGCGAGGGAAAGCCGCCGGGCGACACGTTTCGGCGCACATAGCCCGACGCCGGGTCGCGCCAGCGGGCCTGATCGGCGCGGCGCGCCACGGGCTGCGCTGTCGCGCGCGGCGCCTCGAAGAGGGACGCCAGCGGCACGCTCAGCCCCGCCGCCAGGCGCTCCAGCAGCACGGCCGTGGGACTGCTCTCGCCGCGCTCGATCAGCGAGATCATCGAGCGGCTGACGCCGCTGCGCTCCGCCAGCCCGTCCAGCGTCAGCCCCCGCGCCGCCCGCAACTCCCTCGCGCGGCGCGCGATCCGCTGGTTGAGGTCGGGCTCGCCTCCATCCGCCATGCTGGATGGTATTCCACTATACTGGATCACCGGTCAACGGATTTTTCCGGCGGCCCCGCCTACTCGTTCGCGACAGCGCTTATAGCGTTCGTTCGGCGACCCCGAGCCCGACGATGAAGCTGCCCTTGGGCGCGAGCGCGTGGCGGGCGAACGGGTTCCCGCTGACCTTCGTCACGGAAAGCCTCGGTGGACCTCGCCGACGACGACGAACTCATGGCGCTGATGACCGCGGCCAACATCGCCGCGGTCTTCGTGGACGTCGAGAGCCCCAACGAGGAGGCCCTGCGCGAGACGAAGAAGTTCCAGAACCTGCGGCGCGGCGGCAGCATGGTCGAGAAGGTGCGCCGCATCCAGGACCCCGGCCTGGAGGTGTGGGGCAGCATGATCCTGGGATTCGACAGCGACGACGAGCGGATTTTCGCCGCGCAGCACCGCTTCTTGACGGAGGCGCGCATCTCCACCGCCATGGTCGGCATGCTGGCGGCAATCCCGAAGACGCCGCTGCATGCGCACCTCGCCGCGGCGGGGCGCCTCGACCTCGACGACGACCCTGCCGGCGGCACCAATGTGCTGTGCTCCAGATGACGCGGGAGGCCCTGAGCGAGGGCTATGTCCGGCTGCTCGCCGAGTTCTACGAGCCCGCCGCCTATTTCGACCGGCTCGACGATCTCTATATCGCGGGTGCCATCGAGACCGAGCGTGGGTGGCGGCGCTACGCCCAGCGCCATCCCTGGCGCCGGCGCGCGCGGCAAGCGCGCCAGCTTCTGGAGGCGGCGGGGCTCGCGCTCCGCGTGCTCTCGCAGGTGCGGGAGAAGCAATTGCGGCGGATCTACCGGCAGCGACTCGCGCAGCTGCTCCGCCGTCGGCCCGATCCGGCCGTGTGGCGCGTCTGCGCCATCAAGTGTGCAATGCACTATCACACGCATCGCTTGGTCGACGCGCTGCAAAGGCGGAGCCTGAACGTACTCAACACCTTTTAAAGACAACGCGCGGCGATCGGCATTGCACCGGGGCCACCCCGCACATAGCATCGCTTCGCGGGGACGCGGCGCCAGCACGCGCACGCCGGCCCCGGCGCAAGCGTTTCAGGGAGGAACATAGGCGTGAAGAGGATTTACAATACCTTGATCATGGGCGCGTCCTACGGGTCGCTCTTGGCCACCAAGCTGCTGCTGGCCGGGCACAGCGTGAAGCTGGTGTGCCTGCCCGCCGAGGTCGACGCGATCAACCGCAGCGGCATTCGCGTGCGGCTGCCGATCAAGGGCAGGAAGGATCTGCTCGAGATCGACTCGCGCGGCCTGCCGGGCAAGGTCTCCGCCGCGGCGCCGGGCGCGGTCGACCCGAAAGACTACGACCTCGTCGCGCTTGCCATGCAAGAGCCGCAGTACCGCTCGGCAGGCGTCCGCGAGTTGCTCGATGCCGTCGCGACGTCGCGCGTGCCCTGCATGTCCATCATGAACATGCCGCCGCTGCCCTATCTCAAGCGCATTCCCGGCCTCAACACCAATGCGCTCAAATCCTGCTACACCGACGCCACCGTCTGGCAGAGCTTCGACCCCGCGACGTTGACCTTGTGTAGTCCTGACCCGCAGGCAATTCGACCGCCGGAAGAAGCCGTCAATGTGCTGCAGGTCACACTGCCCACCAACTTCAAGGCGGCGCGGTTCGAGTCCGACGCGGACACAGCGATCCTGCGCGGCATGCAAGCGGACATCGAGGCGGTGCGCTACGACGCCGGCAGCGGCAAGATCGAGTTGCCAGTGAAGCTCAAGGTGCACGACTCCATTTTCGTGCCGCTCGCGAAATGGGCGATGCTGCTGACCGGCAATTATCGCTGTGTGCAAAAGGATGCCGCGCGCTCGATCAAAGAGGCCGTGCACACCGATATCGCCGCATCGCGCGCGGTCTACAATTGGGTCTCCGAGCTTTGCGTGACGCTCGGCGCCGACCGCGATGATCTCGTGCCGTTCG
>DATMMM010000395.1:0-2393 GCA_035569735.1 Allostellaceae bacterium
GCTGTCCTGTCACATTCGTGGCTATGCCGCCGGGCCTCAGCATGACGACCTTGCCACCAATCCGGTGGCCGAAGCCGCGACCGGCGTTATGGACGATCACCGTGTCAACGGTCGCCCGAGCCGGCTCGGGCCGAGCTATCACGATCAATTCGCGGGTGCCTATGCGGTGATCCGTATCCTCTCGCTGCTGCTCGATCCGCCCGCGCGCATCGAGGATCGGCGGATCGAGATCGGACTCTATGAGACCGGCCTGCACGTCGCCGGGCGCGATCTGGCCGGGGTGCAGCTCAAGATGCAGCTGCTCGGCCGGCCCGAGAAAGAGGGAGGCGGCGAATTCTCCATGCCGGGCTACGGCGCCTATGAGACGCGAGACGGACGCTGGCTCTACTTGTTGGTGCTGACCGACGCGCATTGGGCGAAGCTTACCCGCGCGCTCGCCATGCCCGAGGCGGGCGATCCCGGACTGGAGAGGCTGCGCGAGCGCAAGAAGGTACGGGAGCGGGTCGAGGCGGCGGTAAGCTCGGCGGTCGGCGCGGTTGATTTCGAGGAGGCATCGGCCCGGTTGCGGGCGGCGGGGCTCGGTTTTACCGAGGTTGTGCCGCTCGAGCGCGTGCTCGATGCACCGCAGGCGCGCCATCCGGGCAAACTCCGCGCTTACGCCTATCGCGGTTTTGGCTTCGAAATTCCCGAATTTCCCGGTGGCAGCGCGGACGAGCCCTCCCTTCCGCCACCCGAGATCGGCGCACACTCCATAGAGCTCATGACTGCGCTCGGCCTCGACGCGACGCAGCGCGCGACCTTGCTCGCGGCCGGGGCGGTCGTGGCGGGCGGGCCGGACCATTTCCCCTGGGCGCCGGTGCGGCAGAAAGGCTGACGGTGGCGGCCCTCATCGCCGGTCTGCGAGTGATCGTGAATGCATCCGGCGTTGCGGGCGCTTATGCCGGGCGGCTGCTCTCGACACTGGGCGCCGATACCATCCTGGTCGAGCCCCCGGCGGGGTCGCCGCTGCGCCGTGAGCCGCCTTTTCTGCCGGGTTGCGAAGGCGTCAGCGCGCTGTTTGCCTATCTCACGGCCGGCGCGCGCAGCCTTATCGCCGATCCGGGGACGGCCGAGGGCCGGGCCGCGCTCGCGGCACTGCTGCGCGAGGCGGACATCCTTGTCGACGACACGCCGATCGAGGATCGCCCCGAGCGAGGGCTGGACGAAGCGGCCATCGCGCGGCACTTTCCTGATCTGATTCACGTATCGGTGCGACCGTTCGGCGCGTCCGGCCCCAAGGCCGGCTGGAAAGGAGAGGAGATCACCCTGCAGCACGCTTCGGGTGAGGGGAATCTGCTGCCCAACGGTCTCTCGATCGAGCTGTTTCCCGATCGGCCGCCGGTCAAGATCTATGGTCATTTTGCCGAGATGCAGGGCGGCATCGCGGCCGCGCTCGGCGCGCTCTCGGCCCTGTGGGCGCGGCCCGAACAGGGCGGCCAGTTTGTCGATGTCTCGATCCAGGACGCGGCGCTCGCGGTCGGCGCGTTCGCCATCCAACGGCTCGGCGACGGCTCGATCGAGCATCGCGTCGAACGTTCCTTCCGCTATGGCGGCGTCATCCGCTGTCTCGATGGTTATGTCGAGTTGCTGACGCTGGAGCAGCGCCAGTGGGATGGTCTCGTCAAGCTGCTCGGCGAACCCGACTGGGCGCTCGATCCCGCGCTGGCGGATGCGCTGGAGCGCAGTCGGCAGGGGCCGGTGATCAACCGCCACATCCGCGAATGGGCCAGCACGCGCCATGTCGCCGACATCGTGCGTGACGGGCAGGCGCTCTCCGTACCGCTCGCCAAGTATTATGCGCCGAGCGAGGTGCTGCACGATCCGCACGAGGCGGCACGCGGCCTTTTCCAGCGGGTCGAGGTGCCTGGTGCAGGGCTGCTCGACATCCTGGTTTCGCCCTTCCACATTGACGGCGCGCCGCTGGCGCTGCGTTCCGGTCCGCCCGCGCCGGGCGACAACGCCCGTGCGCGAGCGGCGGTGGAGGCCTGAACATGGGCGGGCCACTTGAAGGCATTCGCATCGCGGATTTCACGGTTCATAATGCCGGCCCGTTCTGCACCCACATGCTCTCGCAACTGGGCGCCGAGGTGATCAAGGTCGAGAGCGCAATGCGCCCGGACGCCTTCCGTAAGCCGCATCCCGTCTATGGCCGCATGGGCCCCGCGACCTTCGATCAGGTAGCCTCCACCAAGTTATCGATCCGCCTCAACCTGAAGAAAAAGGAGGGCGTCGCGCTCGCGAAGCGGCTGGTCGCGATCTCGGAGATCGCCGCCGAGAGCTTCCGGCCCGGTGTGATGGCCCGACTAGGATTGAGCTACGACGTGCTGTCTACGCTCAAGCCTGACATCATCATG
>DATMMM010000396.1:0-2807 GCA_035569735.1 Allostellaceae bacterium
TGAGGCCCTGCTCGTGGTGCACGAGCAGCGAGACCGTTCGGTTCTCCTGGCCTTCCCACAACGGGAACGGAAAGCGCCGGGGCGGATTCTGCTTGAGCCGCCAGCGGACCTCGTACTCCGGCCAGCCCCGGTCGAAATCACCCATGACGAGCCGGGTGAGCGAGCGGTCCCAGAGCACGTCGACATTGCCGTCCTTGGATGCCAGCGACTTTTCGAAGCAGTCGACCGCCCGGGGGTAATCCCCCATGCTGTGCAGCAACAGGCCGAGGTTGTGCAGCGTCTCCGGCCGTGTGGGCTCGAGCTCGAGAGCGCGCTTGAACGCCGCCGCCGCCTCCTCGAACCGCAGCATCTGCCAGAGCACGTTCCCGAGATTGGAAAGCACGGCGGAGTTGTCGGTGCGGATGCTGAGCGAGCGCCGGAAGCACGCGGCGGCGGCCGGCAGCTTCTCCTGCGCGCGCAGGATCACGCCGATGTTGTTGTAGGCGTCGGCGAACGCCGGATAGAGCTCGAGCGCGCGCAGGTAGAGCTTGATCGCGCCGTCGTTGTCGCCGGCCTGGTGACGTTGGGCGCCGGCGAGGAAGGCCTGCTTCGCGTTCTCGGGTACGGTCGGGTCGGGCGCCTGAACGGCTGGTTTCGCCACCGGCGCCGCTGCTTCAGCCGGACTGGCGGCGTTGTTTGACATCGTTCCCGCCCGACCGGTCCTCGAGATAGTCGCACATCAGGATCTCCGCGATCTGCACGGCGTTGAGCGCGGCGCCCTTGCGCAGATTGTCGGCGACCACCCAGAGACCAAGACCGTGCTTCACCGTGGGGTCACGCCGGATGCGGCTCACGAAGACAGAGTCCTCGCCCGCGGATTCCTGCGGCGTCACGTAGCCTTCGTCGACGCGGTGGTCGACCACGCTGACGCCCGGCGCCGCCTTGAGCGCGGCGCGCGCCTGCTCCACCGAGATCGGGTTCTCGAACTCGACATTGACCGCCTCGGCGTGGCCGATGAACACCGGCACGCGCACGCAGGTCGCATGCACGGCGATGTCGGGATCGAGGATCTTGCGGGTCTCGACCGCCATCTTCCATTCCTCCTTGGTCGAGCCGTCTTCCCTGAAGACGTCGATGTGAGGAATGCAGTTGAAGGCGATCTGCTTGGTGAAGACCTCCTTGGTCAGGGGATCGTTCACGTAGACCGAGCGCGTCTGGTTGAAGAGCTCGTCCATCGCCTCGCGCCCGGCGCCGGAGACCGACTGATATGTCGCCACCACGACGCGCTTGATGCGCGCGAGATCGTGCAAGGGCTTCAGCGCCACCACCATCTGGATGGTGGAGCAGTTGGGATTGGCGATGATGCCGCGCTTCTCGTACTGCGCGATCGCGTCGGGATTGACCTCCGGCACCACCAGCGGCACGTCCGGCTCCATGCGGAAGTGCGAGGTGTTGTCGATGACCACGGCGCCGACCTTGGCGGCGCGCGGCGCGTGCACCGCCGAGACCTTGGCGCCCGGCGAGAACAGCGCGATGTCGATGCCCCGGAAATCGTAGCGGTCGAGATCCTCGACCTTGAGGACATCGTCCTCGCCATAGGAGACCTGGCCGCCGGCCGAGCGCTCGGAGGCGACCGCGGTCACGTCTTCTGCGGGAAATCCGTGCTCGGCCAAGATGCTCAGCATCTCACGGCCGACATTGCCGGTGGCGCCCACCACCGCTACCTTAAAGCCCATAATACAGTCTCCGGGGAAAGGCGTGTCTCGCCTTGATCCGGCTTCACTTACGCCGCGGAGCCGCGAATGACAAGGGCGCCGTCGAGCGCTCGCCGCGGAGCCCGCGCTCACGCGAATGGGAGGCTAGGACGCCATGGCAGAGATCAGTGAGACACGCAGCGGGTTTGCGCATTTCTGGCCGTACTACCTGCGCGCTCACATGGACCCGCGAACCCGCGCCTTTCACTACGCGGGCACGCTCATCGGCGCGGCGCTGGTCCTGATCGGCGCGATCCACGGGCCCTGGTGGCTCATGCTGCTCGGCGTGATCGCGGGCTACGGCATCGCCGTCCCCTCGCACCCAATCTTCGAGGGCAACCGCCCCGCGACCCTGGTCAACCCGCACTGGTCACTGGTCAGCGACTTTTACATGCTGGGCCTGTTCCTGACCGGCCGGCTCAAGCCGGAACTCGACCGGGTCGCCGCGCTCAGGGATCTCGCGGGTCACGGCATAAGCCCGGACTGAGCCTTGGGCCGGGAGTGCGGCAAAGGGCTGGTCGATCTCGATTCGCTGAGGCTGATCCAGGTTTTCTTCCGATTCCAGCATTTCGGGACGGTTTTTTCGACGTTTTCACGAGTTTTTTGACGGTTTTCCGCAAAGGCCATTTGTTCCAAGATTAAACCATTTCAACTGGTTGCCGCCTCCCGATGGCTTCCTTTTGGGACCGTTACACTTCCCGAGCGGATGGTGGTGGACGCACAGGCGGCTCGCCGGCCAGCCCGCATGAACCCTCCTACCCTCGAGGCGTAGAGGCGGCCTGAACAAGCGGGACGGCGCTAAGCGAGCTTCTCGAGCTCGCGCAGGATGGTGTCGCCCATCGCAGTCGTGGAGACGCGCGTCGTCCCAGGCTGCAGGATGTCGCCGGTGCGCGCGCCGCTTTCCAGCGCTTGCCGCACCGCGCGCTCCACCAGCTCCGCCTCGTCCTTCATGTCGAAGGAGTAGCGCAGCATCATCGCGAAGGAGAGCAGGCAGGCGAGCGGGTTGGCCACGTCCTTGCCGACGATGTCGGGGGCGCTGCCATGCACGGGCTCGTAGAGCGCCTTGCGCCGGCC
>DATMMM010000397.1:0-3438 GCA_035569735.1 Allostellaceae bacterium
AGCCGGAACTGCGCCGGAGCGAGGCCCTGCTTGGCCGCGCGCTCGAACCATTCCGCTGCGGCGACCGCATCCTGCGGCACGCCTCGGCCACCGGCGTAACGCGCCCCGATCTCGTACTCCGCGCCCGCATCGTTCTTGGCAGCCGCGGCGCGCAGGGGACCGGTGAACGCTGCGGGAAGCCTTTCGGCGGGCGAGAGCACCGGTGTGGCAGGCGGGGCGGTCAGCGGCTTAGGCGCTAGCGCGACGGGAGGAATGGAGCCGGTGATTTCAGCAGCCGGCGTGGCGCTTGCCGTCGTCTGCGGGCGGCAACCGTGGGCGGTTAGGTTGGAATCGGTGCCGGCAAGCTGGTGGGCGGAACTGTGATGCTGCTCGACCCCCCTGTGACGCTGCTCGCGTCCGGGAACGCGGCCGACTGGCGACCGATCGGGCTTTCGGTCCCGGCGAGTTTCTTATCCGGGGCAATAGGCTCGGTGCGCCGGGGTATCGCCTTGTCCGTCTTCGGCAGATCGTGTTGCGCCGGCAGGGGTGGCTGTGCCGAGGCGGGCGCAGCTGTTTCTGCTGGGCTAGCGGGTGTTGCCACTTCCGGTTCCGTGGGGTCGCTCAGATAAGTTCGCACGATCTGGAATCCGCCAACGACGATCGCGAATATCGCTGCGCCAGTGATCAGGGCACGCAGCTTTCCGATGCGGCCAGCAAGTTTGCCTCCGCTCGCCCCGATCTCCTTTTGCGCCGAAACGTCGCGCCTTGTGGGCTTTTCCCTGCTCGCCGCCTGAGCGGCGCGACGCGCCGCTGCGATAAAGTTTGATGCCGATGCTGGCTCTGCCGTGCTTGAAGCTGCCGTGCCGATCAGCGCGGACTCGGAGGCGGCGATGCGCTCGGCTGCGGAGCTGCGTGGGCGCGAGTCGCGCGGCCCTGGCTCGAGCGGATGATCTGGAGGCAGGCTCGGCCCGAGCGCACGACGCTCGGAGCCGGATGCCTCGCCCTCGATCGCCGCGGCGCGATCCCTCAGCGCTCTCTCCTCCACCTGGAACTCGGCTTCTTCCAGCGCCCGGCGCATGTCTGTTTCGATCATGGCCAGCCGATCGACCACATTGCCCAGGGTGCCGTGTACCAGCTCCAACGACTCCTGCGTCTTCTTCTCCGTGTACCGCAGGTCCGCGAGATCCCGCGATAGCGCGTCCATCTCGACGCCTGCGCTTGCGGTCTGCGCGTCAGGAGAGGAGCGCTGATGCTCGATATGGATCAGGAGCTCAGCAAGGCCCCTTTCGATCGCTTCCAGCTGGGTGACCCTCGCGTCCGAAGCGTCGAGCTTCTCGACCAGCTTGGCGATACGATCCTCGAGCTGGCCGAGCGTGGTGTGATCGGTGCGCGTGAGCTGCACCCGCTCGATCTTGTCGACCAGTCCAGCGATGACGGCTTCGAGATCGTGCGGCACGCTCTGACCGCCCTGGTTACGTGCCGCGAGCGCATCAGCGAGCGCTCCGATACGCTCTTCCAGCGCATTGAGGACGCCATCGTCCCTCGGTGGGCTCGCCCGCTCGACCTTGCCGGCCAAGGCGTGCACTTCGTCGGAGAGACTCGCCAGAGCGTCATTGGAAGCGACCTGGGAGACGAAGCCTCGGAGTCCGACAATCGCGCTTTCGAGCTGCTGCAGCGCGGCTGGATCCTGGCTGTTTTGGGCGAGGGCATCGACCTTCTGCGACAGCGCACGCAGCTCGCGATCGACCCCAGGTAAATTGTCGGTCGGCGCAAGGCCGCGCAACGCGTCCCGCACTTCCGCAAGACCGTGCTCGACGCTTGCAAGCGCTGCGCCGTCCGCTCCGGCGTTGCGGCTCGCATCGATGCGCTCAGTGAGCTTGCGCATCTCGCGTTCGAGCGCCTCCACCGATTTGCGCGGCATCGCGTCCTGCAGCATGACGCCAATCTGGGCGAGGTCGTTGCGCAGCGTGCCGATGGCCTTGTCCATGCCGCAAGGCTTGAGGCCCTCGATTTGACTGTTGATCTGCCGAAGCTGCTGCTCAAGTCCTGAGAGCTCCTGCGTGCGTGCCCGCGGCAGGCTTTCCGAGCCTGCGCCGGGTGCAGCAGCCGGCGTTGGTGGAGCGGGAGAAAATCCGTCGAGCGCGCGCTGGCGGTCCGCGATCTCCGACAATGCTTGCTCCAGTGGAGTGACAGAGTCCGCTGGCGCCGGTGCGCGCGCCGGCTCGCGCTGCAGATCGGCGACCGCGCGCCCGACCGCGTGCACCTGCCGCTCGATCTCTTCTTTGCTGGAACGGCCCTCGGCAATCAGCTGATCGAGCCGGCGATCGAGCTTGGAGACGACCGCGATCAGCTCGCGCGTCGGCTCCGCCTCGCGCTCGTTGCGCCGGGCCGCGTTTCCGGCACTCAGGGTGGCGACTAGGTGGTCGAGTCGTGCATGCAGCTCCTCAAGCTCTTTGTTGATCGCAGGCCGCGCTGCCTCGTGCGCAAACGGTAGCGTCTGCTCGAGCTCGGTCCTGCGCCGCGCCGCATCATCGCGATAATCGTAGGCCTCGGCGTCTTCGCCTCCCCGGCCCGAGTCGGATCTATCAGATTTGGGCGAATCATGATGACGAGCTCGGGCAGGCCCGAGATCGTGCAGACAGGGGTTAGGGGCGGATGTGCGTCGGGTTCGTTCATTCCGGGCATCGTCCGCTTGGCGATCACGCTCTTCGCGGGCGTTTCTTTGGCGCGCACTCCTGTCCTGCTCCCGATATTCGCGCTCGGCCGAGTAAGCATGCTCGTCGTCATATTCGGCCGGCAGCTCGTTATGGAGTTCGTCTGCTTGCGTCGATTGCGCGATGACGCTGTCGAGCCATTCACCGACGGACATACCGGCGCGCCGTGCAGCCTCTCGCGCGGCTTGGCGCGTTTGCCACGTCAAGCCGCTCAGTTGCCAAGGCGCACCAGATTTCATGCCCGCATCCTGAACTGACCGAGGGAGAAACAGGAGCCATGGCCCTGGCGCAGCCGGGGTGGTTACACGTTATGGAAAACGACGCGGCCCTATCCTCGACGAGGAGTTTTTCCCGTTCGCGGTAAACAGAGGGTTAAGTCAGACCCTTCCGCCCGCGATTTGTATCGCGCTCCCGGCGCTGTGTCCCCGCGGCCACACCTCTTAAGGTCCGCGGTACTCGTACGATCTGCGCGCGCCACGTAATCCTCGTCGTAGTCGCGATAGACAGGCCGACGCGTCTCGAAGCAGCGGCCCCATTCATTGCAGATCATGCGGGCGTCTTGAACGAGGCTCGGCTCCTGCACCGTGGCGACGTTCATGGGGCCAGCCGCCGCTGGTGCGGATAGGCCTCCAACCGCCGCCGCGACGAGCAAGATGGTCTTGAGCTGCGTCCTGGTATTCTCCGTGTGAGGCGATCTTCCCACGCTCCCTTTTTGCTAGCGCGGCAATGCGTGACGCGTTCCAAG
>DATMMM010000398.1:0-9376 GCA_035569735.1 Allostellaceae bacterium
GATGGCCGAGGAGCGGGTTCTGCGGATGAACGGGCCTGTGCTCGTCTTCGGCGGACCCTATAGCAATCTTGAGGCAACCTTGGCCGTGCTCGCCGAGGCGCGCCGGCGCGCGATCCCGCGCGGGCGCATCCTCTGCACCGGCGATATCGTGGCCTATGGCGCCGACGCCGTCGCCACCACCGCGGCGGTGCGCGAGGCCGGCATCTGGGTGCTGATGGGGAATTGCGAGGAATCGCTCGCGGCGGGTGCGGAGGATTGCGGCTGCGGCTATGCCGAGGGGAGCGCCTGCGACCGGCTCGCCAGCGAATGGTACGCCCACGCGAACCGCACGCTCGATGCCGAGAGCCGGCGCTGGATGGGCGCGCTGCCGCGGCGGCTCACGCTGGAGATCGGCGGCCAGCGCCTCGCCGCGATCCACGGCGGGGTCCGGCAGATCAACCGCTTCGTCTTCGCCTCGACGCCCGAGCCCGTGAAGCGCCGCGAGATCGCGGGCCTCGCCGAGGACGGCGTCATCGCCGGCCATTCCGGCATTCCCTTCACCGAGCTCATCGGGGCCAAGCTCTGGCACAACGCCGGCGCCATCGGCATGCCCGCCAACGACGGCACGCCCCGCGCCTGGTTCAGCCTGCTCGTGCCGACCGATGAGGGTCTCAGCATCGAGCATGTGGCGCTCGACTACGAGCACCGGAGCGCCGCCCGGAAGATGCGCGCGGCGGGCCTGCCCGCGGGCTATGCCGACGCGCTCGAGACCGGCCGCTGGCCCAGCCTCGACGTCCTGCCGCCGGCCGAGCGCCACGCCACCGGCTGCCCGATTGAGCCCGGCGCGGTGCTGTGGCGCCGCCCCAACGGCCACGACGAGGCGCTCCGCTGGCCGGCGGAGACGCTGGCCCCCGCCCCTGCCCGCCCGCTCGCCCCGGAAAAATTCCGCGATCCCGCGCTGACCGCGACGGGCGAAAAGCGCGCGCGCGTGGCGCTCGAGGGGCTGCGGACGCTCTGGTTCAACACCGGCACGCTCTGCAACATCGCGTGCAATCACTGCTACATCGAATCGAGCCCGCGCAACGACCGGCTCGCCTATCTCACGCGCGCGGAGATGCAATCCTATCTCGACGAGATCGATTGCCACCGGCTCGGCACCGAGGAGATCGGCTTCACCGGCGGCGAGCCCTTCATGAACCCGGAGCTGCTGGCGATGCTTGAGGACTGCCTCGCGCGCGGCTTCAAGACGCTGGTGCTGACCAACGCCATGCGCCCGATGCAGCGCCTGGAGGCGCCGCTGTTGGACCTGCAGCGGCGGCTTGGCCAAAACCTCACGATCCGCGTCTCGCTCGACCACTACACGCGCGAGCTCCACGAGGAGGAGCGCGGCCCCGACACCTGGCAGCCCACCGTCGACGGCCTGGTCTGGCTGGCGGCCCACGGATTCAACATCGCCGTCGCGGGCCGCCTGATGTGGGGCGAGAGCGAGACCTCCGCGCGCCAGGGTTTCGCCGAGCTCTTCGCCGAGCGGGAGATCGCGATCAATGCCGACGACCCCGCGCGTTTGGTGCTGTTCCCCGAGATGGACGCTCAGGCGGATGTGCCCGAGATCACCGACGCCTGCTGGGACCTCCTCGGCGTCTCACCGGCAACCGTGATGTGCAGCTCCTCCCGCATGGTGGTGAAGCGCAAAGGCGCCGCGCGTCCCGCCGTCCTCGCCTGCACCCTCCTCCCCTACGACCCGCAATTCGAACTCGGCGCGACGCTCGCCGACGCCGCCGGCTCGGTCGCGCTCAACCACCCGCACTGCGCCAAGTTCTGCGTGCTGGGTGGAGGATCGTGCAGCCGGGGCTAGAAGAGATCCCGCGTGCCGGCCGGTGACCGGATGCTGATCGAGTTCAGGCGCCGGATTCGACTATCGGGCCGATGACCTGTTCAGGGCTGCAGCGGCGCGTATGAGCGTCTTGAAGGCATCCTCATCTATTTCATCACCCTCATGGATATCGATAGCTCGCCTGACGTTGCCTTCAAGGCTGGAGTTGAATAGTCCTGAAGCGTCCTTGAGCGAAGCGCCCTTGGCGAAAGTCAGCTTCACGACGCTCTTGTACGTCTCGCCGGTGCAGATCAGTCCATCGTGAGACCAAACCGGAACGCCTCTCCACTTCCACTCCTCGACCACCTCAGGGTCAGCCTGTTTGATGAGAGCGCGGACATGGGAGAGCGTCTTGCCCCTCCAGTCCTCCAGTTCCTTGATCCTCGCGTCGATCAGCCGAGAAGGGGATTCGCCCTTGGTCGTTGCGCTCTTTTTCATGTTGTTTGCACCTCATTCGGCTGTTTTTCTATCTTGCGAAGGTACCGATCACCAATCATCCGCGCCAGCCTGCATGAGACCGGCATCCGTTCCTGCATTCCGCCCAAATCCAATCGAAAGGCCAAAATCCGCTGGAACAGGCGCATGTGTCGCGAGCGCAACCGCATCGAGCGCAGGATCGGTCAGCTGAAGATCAACCGCGCTATCGCCACGCGATATGACAAGCTCGCCCGCATTGATGTTGGGGCAAACAAAAATCCCCCTCATCCTGAGCCGCCGCGCTTGGGCGGCGAGTCGAAGGACGCACAAACCCCTTTACAGCATTAACCGCTGTATTTGTGTTCTCCCGCCTCGATCGCAATCGCCAGCGCGTTCTCCGCCGGAGCCAGCGGGCAGGCCCAGCGGGGCGAGTAGGCGCAGGAGGGGTTGTAGGAAAAATTGAAGTCGAGGATGCCGCGGCCTTGGGGGTCGCTGCCGAGGTCGGCGCCTTTGAGCGTGTCGAGGAGGTAGCGGCCGGCGCCGTAGCTGGTCTTGCCCGTGCTGGCGTCGGTGAAGGGCAGGAACACGCTGCCGGCGTAGCCCTCGATCCAGAACAGCAGCAGCTCGGATCCGAGCGGCGCGGCGAGGCCCTCGGTGCGCGCGAAGCTGGTGAGCGTCAGCAGCCCGTCGCCGCCGGCATCGAAGCGCGCGCTCACGGGCTCGGCCATGGGATGCAGCACCACGGCAAAGCGCAGGTGCCTATCGTAGTCGCCGTAGGCGAGGCCGCGGAAGCGCGCGCGCTCGGCCGGCTCCAGCGGGGATTGCGGATGCTCGCGGAAGAGCCGGTCGCGGGTCTCGCGCCAGCGCCACCAGGCCTTGACCGGATCGCGCTCGGCGCGGACCTCGGCGTAGAGCTCGGCGATGCGCCGGCGCCAGTCCCAGAGTGCCAACCGGCCGCCGTCGTCGCTCACGCCTCCACCCGCGCCTCGTCCGCGCGCGCGGGCACGCCCGCCGCCTTGAGCGCCTTCTTCTGCCGGCGCGCCAACGCGTCGGCGTCGAAATCGTCGATCAACCCGTGGAACATCCGGTGCCAGTTCACTTCGGCCTTCAAATGCAGGAAGACCGAGCCTAGCCCGATCGCCGCGCGGTCCATGAATACGAACTCGCGAGGCGGCCGCACGCCGCCCAAGCGGCGGATCTCGCGATGCACGTCCTCCGCGACCTCTTGGCCGTAGGGGCCGGTCCCGGCCTCCTGGATGCGCCGCTTGCGGTCCTCCATCAGCGGCCCATAGAGGAAGCGCGCCCAGCGATTGAGCACCTCGATCATCTCGCGGCTCAGATTCTTGAAGCCCCAGCTCTCGTAAGCCGCCACCGCCAGCGCCTCGTCCCCGCGGTCGAGCGCGTGGTAGAGGTCGATCACGCCCTTGACGAAGGGGGCGCGGAACACGCGCACGCAGCCGAAATCCAACAGGTTCACGCTTCGGTCGGGCCGCACGGTGTAGTTCCCCAGATGCGGATCGCCGTGGATCACGCCGTAGTTGTAAAGCGGCAAGTACCAGGCGTGGAACAGATTGCGCGCGATCTCGTTGCGCTCGGCGAGCGGCGCCTTCGCGGCCTCCAGGAGCGGCGTGCCCTCGAGCCAGGTCATCGTCAAAAGCCGCTGGGTGGTGAGCTCCGGCAGCACCTCGGGCACGTGGACATGGGCCTCGCCCGCGAGCGCCGCGCGATAGAAGCGCAGATGCGCGGCCTCGCGCAGATAGTCGAGCTCCTCGCGGAGCCGCGCCGAGATCTCCTGGTGGATCTCCGACATGGTGACAGCGCGGTCGTAGCGCTCGTAGACCGCGAGCGCGAAGCGGAGCTGCGTCAAATCCGCCTCCACCGCCGAGGCCATGTCGGGATATTGCAGCTTGCAGGCGAGCAGCCGCCCGTCGAGCGCGTCCGCGCGATGCACCTGGCCCAGCGAGGCCGCGCGGGCCGCCGTGCGCTCGAAGCGGCGGAATCTTTTCTCCCAGTGCGGCCCGAGCTCGCTCGCCATCCGCCGCTTGACGAAGATCCAGCCCATCGGCGGCGCGTTCGCCTGCAGATGCGCGAGCTCGCCCGCATACTCCCGCGGCAGCGCGTCCGGGATGGTGGCGAGGATCTGTGCCACCTTCATCAGCGGCCCTTTGATGCCGCCGAGCGCCGCCTTGAGGTCCGCCGCATGCCGCGCGCGGTCGACGGACATGCCGAGATAGCGCGCCCCCGCCAGCCGCGCCGCCAGCCCGCCCACGGTGGTGGAAACCCGCGCATACCGCCGCACCCGTCCTGCGAAACTATTCCCCTCGCTCACAGGAGAACCCCAAAGAAAGGTTCACCACAGAGACACAGAGAGCACGGAGGTTCTTTTGCGGCGAAGCCGCGAGAATCCTTTCTTGGCGTCCTTGGCGTCTTGGCGGTGAATCCTGAACCGCCAAAGCGCCAAGCCGCCAAGGAGCAAGGACTGCGGCTTCGCCGCAAACTCGATCCTCCGTGCTCTCTGTGCCTCTGTGGTGAACCTAGCATCGCAGGCCGCGAGCACAGGTGTCTGCAGAGCTCGCGCATAGGCACATCAGCCCATCCTCTCGAGCTCGTCGATGAAGCCGGCAATCACCGACAGGCCTTTGTCCCAGAATTTGGGGTCGCTGGCGTCGAGGCCGAAGGGGGCGAGCAGCTCCTTGTGATGGCGCGTGCCGCCGGCGCGCAGCATGTCCAGGTATTTCTCGGCGAAGCCCTTGTCCGCGTTCTGGTAGACGGCATAGAGCGAGTTCACGAGGCAATCGCCGAAGGCGTAGGCGTAGACGTAGAAGGGCGAGTTGATGAAGTGCCCGATGTAGGTCCAATAGTATTTGTACTCGTCCTCGAAGCCGATCGCGGGCCCCAGGCTCTCGCCTTGGACGTCCATCCAGATCTGGCCGATGCGGTCGGGCGTGAGCTCGCCCTGCCGGCGCTCGTCATGGACGCGCCGCTCGAACTCGACGAAGGCGATCTGGCGCACCACCGTGTTCACCATGTCCTCGACCTTGCCGGCGAGCATGACCTTGCGGCTCTTGGGATCGGTCTCGGCCGCGAGCAGCGCGCGGAAGGTCAGCATCTCCCCGAAGACCGAGGCGGTCTCCGCGAGCGTCAGCGGCGTATCCGCCATCAGCGGGCCCTGCGCGCCCGCCAGCACCTGGTGGACGCCGTGGCCGAGCTCGTGGGCAAGCGTCATCACGTCGCGCGTCTTGCCCTGGTAATTCAGCAGCAGATAGGGATGCGCGCTCGGCACGGTCGGGTGCGCGAAGGCGCCGCCTAGTTTGCCGGGGCGCACAGGCGCGTCGATCCAGCGGCCCTCGAAGAAGCGGCCGCCGACCGCGGCCATCTCCGGCGAGAACCGGTTGTAGGCGGCGAGCACGGTGTCGCGCGCCTCGGGAAACGGAATCAACCGATGCGGCTCGTCGGGGAGCGGCGCGCTGCGGTCCCAATAGGGCAGCCGCTCGACCCCGAACCATCTCGCCTTCAGCCGATAATAGCGGTGCGAGAGCCGCGGGAAGGCCGCGCGCACGGCCGAGATCAGCGCGTCCACCACCTCGTCCTCGACGTAGTTGGCGAGGTTTCGCGAGGAGATCGGCCGCTTGTAGCCGCGCCAGCGGTCCTCGATCTCCTTGTCCTTGGCGAGCGTGTTGGTGATCAGCGAGAAGAGCCGCGCGTTCTTGCCGAACACCTCCCCCAGCGACTTCGCCGCGGCCTTGCGCAGCTTCGGATCGGGCTCGGAGAGCAGATGCAGCGCCTCGGAGCTGGTGAGGTCCTTGCCCTCGATCGGGAAGCGCAACGCCGCCATGGTCTCCTCGAAGAGCCGGACCCAGGCCGCGCGCCCCGCGACGTATTTCTCGTGCAGCATCGTCTCGAGCTCGTCGCTGAGCTGATGCGGCCGGAACACCCGGAGGTCCCGGAGCCAGGGCGCGTAATGCGCGAGCGCCGGCGCCTTCAGCTTCTTGGCGAGGTCGGCATCCTCGAGCTTGTTGAGCTCGAGCGTGAAGAACAGCAGCGTCGAGCCGATGTCGGTGACCCGCTCCTGCATCATCTGATAGAAGCGGCCGATTTCGGCGTCGCTGACGTCGCCGGCATAGACCAGCGAGGCGTAGCTCATGACGCGGTCCAGCGTCTCGCGAAGCCGCTCGTAGTCCCGGATGGCGCCGCCCAGCGCGTCCCCCGAGAGGCTCGCGAGCTTGCCGCGGTAGCGCTCGGCGAACGCCGTCGCATCTTTGGCGGCGCCCTCGAGGTCGCGCTTGAGCGCCGGGCTGTCGCGGCCGGGATAGAGGTCGGAGAGATCCCATTCGGGAAGCGGGCCGAGCTCGCTCTGCTTCTCCGATGTGCCCGCGGTGCTCTGAGTTGCCATGATCGCCTTTCCTATCCCCGATTGAGCCTCTTGGATATAGGCTCACCCGGCAAGACCTCAACGCACATCCCTGCTATTCCGCTCATCGCGGAAAAACCGTACAAAGCCCCTCGCCCGCGGTGCGGGAAGGGAGGCACCCGATCCCGCAGGGACCGGGAGGGTAAGGGAGGGCCATGGATTACCGGAGCTGCCGCAACCTCGTCGCGATGTTCCTCGACGAGGCCGCGCGGAAGGGCGACCGGCCCTTCCTTTGGGCGAAGCGCGACGGGACCTACCGCGCGACCTCCTGGCGCGAGACCGCGGAGGCGATCCACGCGCTCGCGCGCGGCCTGCGCCTCCTGGGGCTCAAGACGGGCGAGCGCGTGGGGCTGGTCTCGGAGAATCGGCCGGAATGGATGATCGCCGACCTCGGCATCATGGCCGCGGGCGGCATCACCGTCCCCGCCTACACCACCAACACGATCGACGACCACCGCCACATCCTCGCCAACAGCGGCGCGCGCATGGTGATCGTCTCGACCAACGCGCTGGCCACGCGGGTGCTGCCCGCCGCGGACCAGGTCACCTCGATCGAGCACATCATCACCATCGAGCCGCTCACCACGGGCCAAGTCTCGCATCCGGAGATCCATACCTGGGCCGACGTGATGGCGGCCGGCAAGGCGGCGCCCGACGACGTCGCCGAAAGGGTCGCGCGGATCGGCCGCGACGACACTGCCTGCCTCATCTACACCTCCGGCACCGGCGGCGTCCCCAAGGGCGTCATGCTGAGCCACGCGAACATCCTCGCGAACTGCCGCGGCGCTTATCTGTTGCTGGAAGCGATCGGCTACGGCGATGAGGTGTTCCTGTGCTTCCTGCCGCTGTCGCACTCCTACGAGCACACCGCGGGCATGATGTTTCCGATCTCGCTCGGCGCCGAGATCTATTTCGCGGAGGGCGCGGAGACGCTCGCCGCCAACCTGCTGGAGGCGCGGCCCACCATCATGACGGCGGTGCCGCGGCTCTACGAGACCATGCATCAGCGCCTGCAGCGCGCGATGGAGCGGGAGGGCGGGCTCAAGGCGAAGCTCTTCCAGCGCGCCCTCGCGCTCGGCCGCAAGCGGCTGGAGGATCCGCGCAGCCTGGACCTGCGCGAGCGCGCGCTCGACTGGCTGCTCGGCATCCTGGTCCGCCGCAAGGTCGGCAAGCGCTTCGGCGGCCGGCTCAAGGCCATGGTCTCCGGCGGCGCGCCGCTCAATCCCGAGATCGGCAAGTTCTTCCTGGCGCTGGGCGTGCCGCTGCTGCAGGGCTACGGCCAGACCGAGGCCTCGCCGGTGGTGAGCGCCAACCCGCCCAACCGCATCAAGATCGAGACGGTAGGTCCGCCGCTCGACGGCGTCGAGCTCAAGGTCGCCGAGGACGGCGAGATCCTCGTGCGCGGCGAGCTGATCATGAAGGGCTATTGGAACGATCCGGAATCGACCGCACGCGCCCTGCAGGACGGCTGGCTCCATACCGGCGACGTGGGCATGCTCGATCCCGACGGCTACATCAAGATCACCGACCGCAAGCGCGACTTCATCAAGAACTCCGGCGGCGAGATGGTGTCGCCCGCGCGCATCGAGGGCTATCTCACCATCGAGCCGGAGATCGGCCAGGCCATGGTCTACGGCGACCGCCGACCCTATCTCGTGGCCGTGATCGTGCCGCACGCCGAGCTCATCGACAGCATCGCCAAGGCACAAGGCGTGAAGCCGGAGCTCGCCCAGCTCCACGAGCATCCCGAGCTCGTCAAGGCCGTCGGCGCCGCCGTCGCGCGGGTCAACGCCGGGCTCTCGCCGGTCGAGCGCGTGCGCCGCTTCATCCTGGCGCGCGAGCCCTTCACCACCGCGAATGGCCAGATGACCCCGACCCTCAAGATCAAGCGCCACGCCATCCGCCAAGCCTACGGCGAGGCCCTGGTCCGGCTCTACGAGACGAAAGCGGCGTGAGCGGCCGCCCGACGGCTAAACGGTGGCAGCTTCTGCGAGGCCGCAAGAAGAGCGCGCGCAACCTTCTCCTCCTCGTGCCCGCCTTCGCCTTGATGGGGGCGATCTCCGTGGGCGTGGTCTGGCTCCTCGAGCACCTTCAGTCGGCGCGCTGCCCCGGCGGAACATTCCTCGTCGGATCGGGTCAGGTTGCGACGGCGTTTCAGACCATCCCGATCTTCATGGGCTCGATCGGAATCAGCTTTCTGGCGGTGAACGGGATCGCGCATTCCATAGCGCCGGTGCGGAACTTCTTCGACCGCGATGCGCGCCAGCATGCCGAGCCGGGATATCGCGCCTCGCAGCAGGGCTTACTGACCTTCTCACTGATCACGCTGGCGCTTGGCCTGGCGATCGGCGCCGGAGCCTCGCTCTCCCAGTACTGCCTGGCCGACGACCAGGTGCTTTATCAGCGCTGGCCGTGGACCGGCCTGCAGCAACATTCCTGGCACGACATCGCGGCGATCGAGACCTCGTGCTCTCGCTCGAAGAGCGCGTGGACCGGACATTACTTTTTGATCATGCGCGACGGCAGCCGGTTCGATCTCATGGCCTGGCCCCGCGCCCTGGTCCGTGTCTACCCCGAGATCGCCCGCGCCTTGAAAGACGTCGACTTCTCCTTCGACTCCCGCCGCGTCAGGCCCGGCTGCGACGTCCCCTACCTCGCCGTGCTGACCCGCCGGCCCTGATCCCGGGACCTGCGGG
>DATMMM010000399.1:0-3512 GCA_035569735.1 Allostellaceae bacterium
CGGCGCTCCGCGAGATCATGGCGCGCTGGACCGGCGACAGCCGGGCGGAGCCGACGCCCGCATCCGGCGGCGGCGATCTGCCAGCCGAACTGATCGATAGCGCGCGGCTGCAGGATCTCGCAGAGGTCATCTCGCCCGCGGAGCTCCGCGAGCTGTTCTGCACCTGGATCGCGAATACGACGGAGAGCATCGAGCGGATCTCGACCCTGGCCGAGGCGCCGGATGCGACCGGTCTCGCCGAGGAGGCGCACCGGCTGGCCGGCAGCGCCGGCAATTTCGGTGCCTCGCGGCTGGCTTTGCTGGCACGCGAGCTCCAGCAGGCCTGCCGCGCGGGCTCGGTCGCCGATGCGCGACAAAGCGCGGCCTCGATCCGGCGGGTCCACGCCGAGACCACCGCGGCGGTCCGCGAGCGGCTTCCCGCGGAGGCATCAGGGGTGCTCGAGCCGGCGGGCGCTCACGGAGATTGACAGGGCCGGTTCCCGCGCGGGACCATTCGGTGTACCGCGAGGGAGTAAGCGACATGACCGACCCGGCCGATCCGCGCGCCCGCGAGGCGTTCGAGCTTGCGATCGCGCGCTCGTTCCCCGATTTGCCCGATAGCGAGCTCGAGGCGCTCTGGCAGTGCTGGGGCCATCTGCAGCGCTGGGCCGGGCGATTGCCGCGCGAGCTTCCCTACGAGGCCGAGCCCGCCCACATCTTCTCGGCACCGGAGCGGCAGCCGTGAGCGCGCCCTTTTGGACCATTGCCGAGGCGAGCGCCGCGCTTGCCAAGCGGGACGTCTCGCCGGTCGAGCTCGTCGAGACCTGTCTCCAACGGATCGAGGCGCTCGATCCCACGCTGCACAGCTATGTTCTGACCTTGCCGGATGAGGCGCGCGCCGCCGCCAAGACCGCCGAGGCCGAGATCCGCGCCGGCCACCGCAAGGGGCCGCTCCACGGCATCCCCATCGCGCTCAAGGACATCTACGAGACCGCGGGCATCCGCACAACCGGGCATTCGCGCATCAAACTCGACCATGTCCCCAAGACCGATGCCACCACCACGCGCAAGCTCGCGGAGTCCGGCACCATCCTGCTGGGCAAGCTCGCGACCCACGAGTTCGCCATGGGCGGGCCGTCCTTCGACCTGCCCTTTCCGCCGGCGCGGAACCCGTGGAACCCCAAGCATTTCACTGGCGGCTCCTCGAGCGGATCGGGTGCCGCGGTGGCGGCAGGCTTGGCGCTTGGCACGCTCGGCAGCGACACCGGCGGGTCGATCCGCTTGCCCGCCTCGCATTGCGGTCTCGCCGGGTTGAAGCCGAGCTACGGCCGGGTCAGCCGCGCCGGCGTCTTTCCGCTGTCGTACTCGCTCGACAACTGCGGGCCGATGGCGTGGACCTCGCGCGACTGCGCCTTGCTGCTGCAGGCGATCGCGGGTCCCGATCCCAGCGATCCCGCCTCGGTGCAGGCGCCCGTGCCGGATTACGCGGCGGCGCTCGGCGGCGACCTCAAGGGCGTGAGCATCGGGGTCGTTCGCGGCTTCTATGAGAAGGATCCCGCTCTCGATCCCGAGGTGGGCGCAGCCGTGGCGGCGGCGATCCGGCAACTCGGCGACCTCGGCGCGCGGGTCGAGGACGTCGCCCTGTCGCCCGCCGACGATTATCACGCCGCCTGCGTCGTGATCATGATCGCCGAGGCGTTCGCCATCCACGAGCCGACCATCAAGACTCGCTGGCGCGAGTACGGCGCCATCTTCCGTCATCGCCTGATGCCGGGTGCGTTGCTCTCCGGAGCCGATTACGTCCAGGCGACGCGGCTCCGGCGCCAACTCTCTGTCGAGATGGATCGCGCGCTCGAGCGGCATACGGCGCTGCTGTTCCCGACCTCGGTGGCGCCGGCACCGCCGATCGAGGACGTGCCGGAGCTTGCCTTCTACGATAAGGCCTCGCTGAACACGCCCGCCAACGTCTCGGGCCATCCCGCGCTCAGCATCTGCTGCGGCTACACCAAGGCGGGCTTGCCGATGGGCCTGCAGCTGGTGGGCCGCCGCCTCGACGAGGCGACGCTCCTCAAGCTGGGCGACGCCTACGAGCGCGCCACTCCCTGGCGGCAACGGCGGCCGGCGCTTTAGTCACAAGCCCGTGTTCCCCTTGGCGGCGGATTTGCCGCGTAGGGGACGCGCACTAGACTGAGACCCGGTGCGGCTTATTTCCGGGAGCGTGCGATGGCGTCCTACGCATTTCATGTCAACGGCAAGGCGCAGCGGGTCGAAAGCTGGGATCCAGATCAGCCGCTGCTCTATCTCCTGCGCAACGCGCTCGGACTACATGGGCCCAAGTTCGGCTGCGGCCTCGGGCAGTGCGGCGCCTGCACGGTGCTGATGGATGGCGCGGCCGTGCGTTCCTGCTCGCTGCCGGTGAGCGCCGCTCAGGGCAAATCCGTCACCACCCTCGAAGGCCTCGGCACGCCGGAGAAGCCGGACCGCGTGCAAGCCGCCTTCATCGCGGAGCAGGCGGCGCAATGCGGCTATTGCACCAACGGCATGGTGATGACGGCGAAGGCCTTGCTGGCGAAGACGCCGCGCCCGACCGCCGTGCAAGTGAAAGAGGCGCTCGCCGACAATCTCTGCCGCTGCGGCACGCATACGCGCATCCTGCGCGCGGTGCTGCGCGCGAGCCAGGCGTGAGGAGGGGCGCCATGACCGCGATGCCCGACCTCTCGCGCCGCGATCTCCTGAAGGCCGGCGGCGCGCTCGTCGTGAGCTTCAGCCTCGAGGCCGCCTGGCCGGCGCGCGCCCAGACCGCGGCGGCGCTCAAGACCGATCTCGGCAAGACCGTCGATGCGAACGCGGTCGACGGCTTCCTCGCTGTGCATCCCGATGGCTCCGTCACGGTCTACAGCGGGAAAGTCGACCTCGGCACGGGGTTCCGGATCGCGGTGCGCCAGATGGTGGCGGAGGAGCTGGAGCTTCCCGTGGAGCGCATCGCGCTCATCGAGGGCGACACCGCGCTCACGCCCGACCAAGGCCCGACCGCCGGCAGCTCGGGCATTCAGCGCGGCGGCGTGCAAATCCGCCAGGCCGCGGCGACGGCGCGCCAGGCGCTGCTGCGGCTCGCCTCCGAAACGCTAAAGACGCCGCCGGAGGCCCTCGTGGTCGAGAACGGCACCGTCCGCGCCAAGGCCGGCGGCAAGCGCGTCCGGTTCGGCGACCTCATCGGCGGCAAGCCCTTCGCGCTCAAGCTCGATGCCAAGGCGCCGCTCAAGGACCCCGCGGTCTATACCGTGGTCGGCAAGCCGCTGCCGCGGCCCGACCTGCCGGCGAAGCTCACGGGCCGGCACACCTTCATGCAGGACTTCACGCTCGCGGGCATGCTGCATGGCCGCGTGGTGCATCCGCCCGCGATCGGCGCCAGGCTTGACTCCGTGGACGAGGCGTCGATCGCGGCCATTCTCAGCGCACGCGTCGTGCGCATCGAGAATTTCCTCGGCGTGGTCGCGGAGGACGAGTGGGCGGCGGTGCGCGCGGCGCGCGAG
>DATMMM010000400.1:0-2077 GCA_035569735.1 Allostellaceae bacterium
GATCAGGTTCCCTTTGCGAAATATGCGAAAGCGGCGGAAAGCCTTCTCAAACCCTCATCGGCGGCACGCGCAGTGGCCAGCGGAGCGCCCTTCATCGAGCGCGTCGACCTGCTGGTGAAGCTGATTTCCCATCAGCTTGGCGCGCCCAATGCCGAGATCGACCGCACGGTCGAGACCGTCGATCAAAAACTCAACGAGAAGATCGTGGAGGGCGGCTCCGGCGCGCCGTGACGTGGTGCCATCCCAGCCGGCTCTTCTCCGAAGCACTGTGCCAAGGTGGCGGATCGGATCCGGGTTAGCTGGGGCCGTTGCGTGCGTCGCACGGCGTGCGCACGAGGTACACCTTGCGCCGGCATCACGGCACGCTCTCCATCGTTGGACTCCATCATGCTGCCGCAAGGTGCTCCGCGAGACGCCGCGCATGGGATGGCAGCGTGTCGAGCCGTTGCACTATCACCATCAGACGGCGTTCGGCCCAGGGGTCTTCCAGCTGCACGAGGCAGAGCGCTCCCTCTCCCGTCCACCGCCGCGCCGCGGCTTCGGGGACCACGGCGACGCCGGCGCCAAGCGCGACCATGCGGCAGGCTGCATCCAGCCCGCGCACCCGTATGCGCGTTCGCACCAGCGCGCCCGTCCGCGCGGCATGCTCCGCCAAATGCCCGCCGAGCGCGCTGTCGCCTGAGAGGCCCACGAACTCACTGCCTAATGCCTCGTCGAAGGCGACTCGCCCCCGGTTGGCGAGCTTGTGTCCGCGGGGCACGACCAGCATGAGCCGGTCGGTGCGGAAGGGCATGGCCACGAGACCCGAGAAGTCGGCGTGGTCGGCTGCGATACCGATTTCCGCCAGCCCTTCGGCGACGGCGCGCGCGACCTCGGGGCTCGGCCGCTCGTCGAGGTCCACGTCCACGCTCGGATTCGCGGCGAGGAAGGCCGCGAGGATTTCGGGCAGGAATTCCGCCGCGGCCGCAGTGTTGGCGAGCAACCGCACGTGTCCTTTGAGCCCGCGGGCGTACTCGCCAAGCTCGCCTCGCATCCGCTCCATCTGACCTGTCACCAGCCGCGCGTGATGTAACAGCGTCCGGCCCGCCGGCGTCAGCTCGACACCGCGGTGGCCGCGCTCCAGCAGCGATGCGCCGGCCTGCTCTTCCATGCCCCGCACCCGCGCGCTCGCCGACGCCAGGGAAAGGCCGGCGTGTTCGGCACCCGCCGTGATGCTTCCCGCCTCGGCCACATGGAGGAACAGGCGCAGGTCGACCAGATCAAAGTGCATGGCGGGCCCTCCGGGCGAATTGCCTTCGTCTCCAGCTGAGGCAGGCTAAACAACTCCCGCATTGTGAGAGAAGGGGTCGGGGACCAGATTGCGTCCATGACCGATCTCCTTCCCCAAAGCCTGCTCATCACCGGCACATTTATTCTGGCAGGGCTGGTGAAAGGCGTCACGGGTCTTGGCCTGCCGACCGTCTCCATGGGCCTCCCTGGCCTGGCGATGTCGCCGGTCCAGGCGGCGGGCGAACTCTTGCTGCGGGGGTTGACATGAAACGATTGACATCAGCGCTCGACGCCATCCTTGCCTGGGTCAACCCGGGCCTGATAGCGGCCGCAGTGATCCTCGCCCTGCTTGACGTCGCGGCGGCAGCGCAACACTTGAGCGTCTCGCGTCCGGAGGCGCCTGTCGCAGTCAGAACCGTCGTAGTCTCGGCCGAGACCGAGCAGTGCGCTCCCGTCGCCCCGCCGGCGCTGCGCGACATGCTCGGGCACGATTGATCCGGAATGCGACTGGCGCTGCTGGCGCCGTCGCACGCAGGGTAGCTCGATCCTTCTGGTCGTCCCCTCGAGGCCACAGATCCGGCGACTACCTCGCTGGAGCGCCTTCACTGGATAGGTCGCGCGATCGCAAAGGCGGTGGCGCGCTGAAGCGCAGGTTAATGCCGAGCTTCACCTGCAAGGTGGTGGGATAACACGACGGCCGACCTTAAGAGGAAAAACAAATTTTTTGCTCCCTCCATTGTAATGGCAGGGGATGTCGAAACCTTTGGAGATACTCACCACCTTCGAAAGGAGACATGCATGTCGGTTC
>DATMMM010000401.1:0-2220 GCA_035569735.1 Allostellaceae bacterium
GCAGCCGCGTGCGGCCTTATTGCTCGCTGTTGATGGAGATGCCCGATCGCATGCGCGAGGTGGTGGCGGAGTATCGCGCGCGTGGCTTCCGCGCCTTCAAGATCGGCTGGGGTCCGTTCGGGCGCGCGCTCGATCCCAAGCTCGACGAGGCGATCGTGCGCGCGGCCCGCGAGGCCGCGGGCGAGGCCGCGAGCCTCTTCGTCGATGCCGGCGCCAGCGACGCCTATTGGCCGCACGGCCTCAAATGGGCCATGCGCACCGCGGAGATGCTCAAGGACTATTCGGTCGGCTGGTTCGAGGAGGCGCTCAAGCCCGACGCGATCGACGATTTCTGCCACCTGCGCCGGGTGAGCCCGGTGCCGATCGCGGGCGGCGAGGTACTGACGCGCCGGCAATCGTTCCTGCCCTGGCTCAGCCGCGGCGCCTTCGATATCGTGCAGCCCGACGTGACCAAGGTCGGCGGCATCAGCGAGCAGCGCCGCATCGCCTGGATGGCGCAGGATTTCGGCGTCAAGTGCATCGGCCACGGCTGGAACACCGCGCTCGGCGTGGCGGCCGATCTACAGCTCGCGGCGGCGCTGCCCGATGTCGACCTCGTCGAGTTCATCGGCGGCAGCGCCTACGTCGACGGCATCACCGCGACGCCGTTCCAGCTCGACGCCGACGGCTATCTCTCGATCCCGCTGCTCCCCGGCCTCGGTGTGTCGCTCGACCGCGAGAAGCTGAAGCGCTACACGCCTGACCCGTCGCTGCTGTTCACTCCGGCATCGTGAACGGCTTTGCGTCCTTGAAGCGGTTAAGCACGTTGGTGGTGAGCCGGAACAGGTTGTTGTCGAAGCGGTTCCAAGCGAGCGAGCCCGCATAGGCGATCGAGCCGGTGGAGAACACCGCGCCGCCGCCGGGCGTCTCGAAGAAGGTGATGTCGGCGTGGATATCGGGGTTGATTACGGCGTCGGTAGCGCCGTGGGGCGTCAGCACCTCCTCCGCCACGAGCTCGTAGGTGTTGGAGTGGTTCTCGCTGCGCGCGATCACCAGCGCGTGCGCGGGCGTGCCGAGGCGCGGATCGACGGCGTCGATCTCGAGGCCCGCGGCACCGCCCTGCAGAATGCCGAAATTGCCGATGAGCTCGTCGTCAACGCCCGCGAAGGCCCAGGCTACGCGCGGATCGGCGGCACCCTCGGTGCGGCGGTAATAGCTGCAGTGGTCGAAGCCCTGGCTGATGAAGCCGATGCCCGCGAGTTTCTGCGGCGCGCGCCCGTTGCGCCGCCAGAGCCCGCCATACTGGCCGTCGAAGGCATGATAGGACTCGCCAGGCTCGGCGTCCCAGGCACGCACGCCGCCCTCCGCCCGGCGCACCTCGAGCACGCCGGGCCGCGTCGGATGATGCGCGATCTTCCAGTAGAAGCCGTTGCCGCCCATGTACATGAAACGGCCGCCACGCCGCAGATAGGCCTCCAGGGCATCCAGCATCTCGAGGCTGTCGTATTCGGGATGGCAGCCCGTCAGCACCACGCGGTAAGGCTTCAGGAGGTCGAGCCCCTCGCGGTGCAGGTCTTCCTCGGTGATGACGTCGTAGTCGCCACCGAGCTTCTCGAGCCAATCGATGATGAAGAGATCGAGGTTGAAGTTCCAGTGGCGGCCGGTCGGGCGGAAGTTCTGCAGGGGACGATGCCGGCTCGAATAGGCGACGCCGCTGCCGTCGGAATGGCGGTCGTAGGTCGAGGACCCCATCTCCGGATGCTGGACCAGCAGCGTGTCGATCGCGTCCATCGCCATGAGCCGCCCGTGATAGCGCTCGGTCATCAGCGAGTGATAGCGGCCGCGGTTGTTGAGATAGACGGTATAGGTCGCGGTCGACGCCAGGAATGCCACCGTCGAACGCGCCTTGCCGCGCGGCGGCCGCACGAAGAACGGCACCCAGTAATCGAACCCCTCGGTGCTGAGCTTCGCCGCATAGATGCCGGAGCGCAGTTCGGCTGGGACCGTGAACTCGAAATCGGGCTCCCAGCAGGCGTCCACGAGGTCGTCGTCGTGGAAATGAATGGCGCCATATTGCTCGGGCGCTTTGGTCCAGCAGGGCTCCGCGCCAGCCCAGTTGTGCCCGGGCACCGCTCGTGTCGGCAGGTTCACCACGCTCCCGTCGAGGTGCCACGGCCCGATATCGCGGATGATCTCGGTCGGGATATCCCGGCTGAAATCCCAGGCGCCGATCACCCGATC
>DATMMM010000402.1:0-7909 GCA_035569735.1 Allostellaceae bacterium
ATTGCCATAACGACTCCGAGGTCGCCGTCGCCAATTCGCTCGCCGCCATCCGCTGCGGTGCAGTGCAGGTGCAGGGCACCATCAACGGGCTCGGCGAGCGCTGCGGCAATGCGAACCTGGTCTCGGTGATCCCGTCGCTGATGCTGAAGATGGGTTTTTCCACCGGCCTGGGCGAGGCCGGCCTCAAGCGCCTGACGCACGTCTCGCGCTTGCTCGACGAGCGCCTCAACCGCTCGCCCGACCGGCACGCGGCTTACGTCGGCGAGGCCGCCTTCGCCCACAAGGGCGGGCTCCACGTCTCCGCGGTCGAGAAGGACCCGCGCTCCTATGAGCACATCGATCCTGCCGCGGTCGGCAACCGCCGGCACGTCGTGGTCTCCGACCAGGCAGGGCGCTCCAACCTGCTGGCGCGGCTGCGCGAGATCGGGATCGAGGTCGATCCCAAGCATCCGAAGATCGGCCCGCTGCTCGAGCAGGTGAAGGCGCGCGAGTTCGACGGCTATTCCTACGACGGCGCCGAGGCGAGCTTCGAGCTGATGGCGCGGCGCTTGCTCGAGAGCGTGCCTGAATATTTCAAGCTGCAGAGCTTCCGCGTGCTCGACGAGCGGCGCTGGAACGCGCGCGGCGAGCTGGTGACGCTCTCGGAGGCCACGATCAAGGTCGAGGTGGGCGGTCAGCGCACCATGACCGTCGCCGAGGGGAACGGCCCCGTCAACGCGCTCGATACCGCGCTCCGCCAGGCGCTGATCCCGGTGTTTCCGGAGCTCACCGACGTGCGCCTCACCGACTACAAGGTGCGCATCCTCACGCCCCAGGACGGCACCAAGGCGGTGACGCGCGTGATGATCGAGACCACCGGCGGCGCCGGCGAGACCTGGTCCACCGTCGGCGTCTCCACGAACGTGATCGACGCGTCTTACCTCGCGCTCCACGACAGCCTCACCTACAAACTCTGGCGCGCGGGACGCCGGTAGGGATGGCCGGCACCAATCGGCGGCGGCTCAGGATCGCGGAGGGGCCGGCGGTGATCCTGGTCGAGCCGCAGCTCGGCGAGAACATCGGCACGGCCGCGCGCGCCATGCTGAATTGCGGGCTGGGCGAGCTGCGCCTGGTGAAGCCGCGGGACGGCTGGCCCAACGACAAGGCGATCACCTCCGCGAGCGGCGCCGACATCGTGGTGAACGGCGCCAGGCTCTTCCCCTCGATCGCGGATGCGATGGCGGACTTGCGCCATGTTTATGCCGCCACCGCCCGCAACCGGCACATGGTGAAGCGGATCATCACGCCCGACGCCGCGGCAACCGAGATCCGCGCGCATATGGCCGCGGGCGAGACCTGCGGCATCCTGTTCGGGCCGGAGCGCACCGGCCTCACCAACGATCAGGCCTCGCTGGCGGAGACCGTGATCACCGTGCCGCTCAACCCCGCCTTCTCCTCGCTCAACCTCGCGCAGGCGGTGCTGCTGCTGGGCTACGAGTGGTTCAAGACCGCCGACGCGACGCCCGCGGAGGCGCTCCATGTCGGGCACAGCCGGCCCGCCACGCAAGCGGAGTTCGAGCGCTTCTTCGATCACCTCGAGGAAGAGCTAATCCAGAACGGCTTCCTGCGCGACCGCGAGAAGCGCCCGAGCATGGTGCGCAACCTGCGCTCGCTGTTCCTGCGCGCGCAATGCACCGACCAGGAGCTCCGCACCCTCCACGGCGTGGTGACGGCTTTCGCGGGACCGCGCCGCCGCCAAAAAGAAAGTCTTAGCGCAGAGGTCGCAGAGGATGCGCGGGGGGCGCAGAAAAAGAGGAAACGAAGTCCACCACAGAGACGGTGAGGCAGTGAGATGCTCAATGGGCGCTTCGCGCCCAAACACCATTTCTCATTGCCTCACCGCCTCTGTGGTCAACCCTGCTTCACCGCGCCCTCCGCGCATCCTCTGCGACCTCTGCGCTAAGCCTTTTGCACCAGGCTCGGGCGGTGGGGGCGGGTGTGGAGGCGCCAGATCGCGATGAGCTCGCGCCGGCGCCGGCCGACCACCGCGGCGCCCGCGAGGAACAGCAGCAGGGGGCCCAGCGGACTGCCGCCAAGGACGAACACGCGCGCGAACAGCGTGACGAAGGCGGTGCCGCTCAGCATGAGCGCGCCCACCGCCGTTGAGCCCGGCACGAAGAGCAGCGCCGCGCCCACCACCTCCACCGCCACGGCGAGGTAGCGCAAGCCCTCGATCAGGCCGAAGACGAAGGGCGCGGGCACGCCTGGACCGAACTCGGCCCAGCTGCTGTCGGCCAAGCTCAGCGCGTGCAGGAGGAAGGCCGCCGCCACCACCGCGCGCCCGCACAAGGAGGTGACGCGATAGGCTGTGAGCGAGCCGAGCCGGGAGGAGCCGCGCGATCGGGAGCGTGTCATGACGGCGCCTCCTTTTGATGGCGAAAAGAGGCCGCAGCCTCATAGTCGCCATCTTGGGCGCCCGGCGTGTCGTGTTGTTTGGACAAAGCTTGAGAGTTGCCGAGGCGGCTGTGCCGCCCCGGCCGGCCGCTACCACCAATGGAAGAGCCGCTCGAAGAAGCCGGGGCGCTCGGGCTCGTTGGGCGCCGCCGAGGGCGGCGGGGGCGCCGGCGGCCGGCCGTTCTTGGTCACCGACAGGTCGAAAGAATTGCCGGAGAAACTGTACTGCGAGGGCGGGGCGGATTTTCCGACGGGTCCCGGCGCGTGCAGCTCGGGTCCGGCGACGACATGCGCGAAGCGCTGCCCGCCGGACCCGTGCAACGAGAAGGCGCGCGCGTCCGAGAGCGTGGCCGCGGTCGCGGCGGTGAGCGTGCAAAGCCAGACACACGGCCGTTTCATGGCGTAAGGACCCCCCGGGGCGCATCGCGCCCAGCATCCGAGCCTCGAGCGAGCCTCGGCCATCCCCTGATGGCCAAGCGCTTCAGAAAGCCTAGCAGCAGGCCGCGCGGAGCGGTAGCGGGCTCCGGCGGATGGTTCGCATCCGCGGGAGCCGCGGCGCCGGCGAGCGGCAGCGAGATATCGACGATGAGCCCGCGCGGGCTGGCGTTCCGCGCGGCGACCTTTCCGCCGTGCAGCCTGACCGCGCGCTCGCAGATCGAGAGCCCGACGCCGGCGCCGCCGGTCTTGCGCGCGCGCGCCTGGTCGACGCGATAGAACGGCTCGAAAAGATGCGCCAGCGCGTCCTCGGGGACGCCGGGACCGTGGTCGCGGATCTCGAGCGCCGCCGAGCGCCCGTCCGGTGAGGCGAGTGCCACCTCGACCTTGGTTCCGGACGAGGTATAGAAGATCGCGTTCCGCACCACGTTCTCGATCGCGCGGCGCAGCAAATCCTCGTCGCCGGCGACCATGAGCGGCTGGTCGTGCTTGTGCAGCACGACGTCGCCCATGCGCGTCTGGGATTCGAAGGTGGCGTCCGAGAGCACCCGCGCGACGACGGCGCCGAGATCGACGGTGGCGAGCGGCGCCGAGGCCGGGCTCTGCTCGAGCTTCGCCAGGGTCAGGAGCTCGCTCGAGAGCATCGAGAGCCGCTCGAGCTCGCGCTCCATGCGGTCGAATTGCCGGGGCGCGTAGGTCTCGGCGGTGCGGCGCGCGAGGCCGAGCGCCACGCTCAGCCGCGCGAGCGGCGACTTGATCTCGTGGGAGATGTCGCCGATCAAACGCCGCTGCGCGTCGATCAAATCGGCGACCCGCTCCGCCATCTGGTCGAACTCGCGCACCAGCCCCGCCGCCTCGTCGCTGCGGTTGGCGAGCGTGCCGCCGACGCGCGCGGTCAGGTCGCCTTGCGCGAGCCGGCTCGCGGCACTCCGGAGCTCCGAGATCGGCCGCGAGAGATAGCGCGCCACGCCATAGCTCAAGCCCGCGCAGCTCAAGAGCTCCAGCAGGATCAGGATGCGCAGCCGCGAGCGGCGGTCCTCCGGCGTTTCCGGCAAGCCGCCGGAGGTCGCGTGGACCGTGAGGCAGTAGTCGCCCTCGAGCCCGCGCGCCGCGATGGTGGTGGTGCTGTCGTCGACCGCATGCGGCGCCGTCGTTTGCGTGCCGTCGGCGGGGATCGCCTCGGATGTGCAGGAATTGCCCGAGGGCGTCGCCTGCAGCCGGAGCTGCAGCAGCGTGTCCTCGCCGGTCTTGGCGAGAAACTCGTCGAGCGCCTGCGGCCCGAACTTCTCCAGCAGCACCACGGCGGTGTGCGCGTAGGCCGACCAGGCGTTGTCGATGGCGCCCTCGGAATCCGGAATATAGAACGTGATCAGCGCCAGGATGCTGCCGAGCGTCAGCACCTGGGCGAAGACCGACCAGAGGAAGATCTTGCTGAAGAGCGTGCGCGGCATGGCTCGCATGAGGGCGGGGCCTCAGTCCAGCGGCAGCGCCAGGAGATAGCCGACGTTGCGCACGGTCTTGATGCGGCGCTCGAGATCGCCCGCGGGGTCGAGCTTGCGGCGCACTTTGCTGACGAGCGTGTCGACGTTGCGGTCAATACGCGAGTTCTGCTGGCGCGCGAAGGCGGCGGCCGAGAGCTCGTCGCGGGTCACGATCTGGCCGGCGTTCCGGAGCAGGTGCTCCAGCAGGTTGAACTCGGCGGTGGTGAGGTCGAGCGCGCGGCCGGCGCAGCGCGCGCTCCGCGCGGCGGCATTGAGGTGCAGGTCGCCCACCACGAGGTCGAAGCCCGCGCGCCCGCCGGCGCCGCGCCGGAGCACCGCGCGGATGCGCGCCACGAGCTCGCGGGGGTTGAAGGGCTTGGGCACGAAATCGTCGGCGCCGAGCTCGAGGCCGACCACGCGCTCGGTGTCGCCGTCGCGCGCGGTCAACAGGATCACCGGCACGCTCGAGCGCTGGCGCAGCTGCTTCAGGAGCTCGAGCCCCGACATGCCCGGCAGCATCACGTCGAGCAGGATCAGATCGTGCGCCTCGAAATCGCCGGCGGTGAGGCCGTCGCCGACATACGCCACGTCGACGGAAAAGCCCTCGGGCTCCAGGTATTCGCGGATCATCTCCGTGAGGTCGCGATCGTCATCCACCAGCAGGATGCGCTTGGGACCCACGCCCAAGCGCGGGCTCGCGGAGTCCTGGACGAGGTCGGCTACCATACGGGGTCCCCTGGGTTGCGATGTCGGTACGGGCAAAGGCCCACGGGCGAGGCTCGCGGGCGCGCCGGCCGGCCGGACTGTAGGTTGGCCGGGAAGGCGCCACAAGCGAGCGCGCTGACTCCTCTCCGGCGAACCCGCGAAATCCTCGTCCCCGCAAAGGCTTGGCGCTGCCCAAGACTGCGCCGCGCCCCTATGGAGAACCACCGGGTATTTGTGGAGTCCTGTGGAGGGGCCATGTCTCGCTCGAACCATGGGTATTGCACGCGACAGGAGCATCGGAATTGGCTTTCAAGACCCGGAAATCGGCTTGCCTGCAAAAAATCATCCCCCTGATATCGCTCGACATATCGGCTTTCAATTTTAGGGGTCGGGCTTGCCACGGGTCGCTTCCTGGAATCCGCCTCTCGCATCCGATCTTGCCGGCGAGGAGTACAGACGCTCTCAACTCCCGTGCATGCTCGCGCCGACCGCGCTGAGGAATCCAAACTCGCTCGCCTGGTTTTGCCGCCGTCCTCGCCCATGACTTCCACAAAGCAGGGTATTACTCTTCTTGCAGGGGACGGCCCGGGCGGGAGCCGTTCCGTTGTCGGCCCGACGTCGACTTGGGGGAGCTCTCACATCCGATCTTGCCCACGAGCCGTACAGACGCACTCAATTCTCGGGCGAGCGTCATGGCGGGATCGCGGGTGATCGCGGGATACGCCCCATGGCCTCCGCCGTGAGCCGAGCACCACGTTGCAGCCGAGCTGCCCCGTATCGGCTAGGTTAGTTCACCACAGAGACGGTGAGGCGATGAGGAAAAAGCTTTGGCCGTTTGGCGCCCGAAAGCAGGTTTCTCACCGTCTCACCGCCTTTGTGGTGAACTTGGGCGCGACTGCCGGACCTTTATTTTGGGAGCTTGTCCGCAAGGATTTCGAGCTTGTGAATCTCTGGCGTCTTGGCAAACAGATCGCCGGCCTTGGCCTTTTCCATCAAGGCGGCTGCCACTTTGCCCTTGAGGTGCGCCTCCCGCCCGCTCTCGTCATCAAACGCGTCGAAGATGGAGAAGGAGGACGGCCCTTCTTAATTGCGAACCACGCGATCGTGCCTGGTTCCGCGTTGACCAGGGGTACGGCCGAACGCAGAAAATCCGCGACCTCCTTCTCCTTACCCGGCTTCGCCTGCAGCGAAACGTAAAGGGCAAATTTCGTCATGGGCTCTCTCCTGCTTTTGCGGGGTCATTAGGTACGAAGGCTGGCCCATTGCATTGACAGCCGTCAGAAACACAAGCGATCGCGATCTTGCGATCGCCTGGAGGTGAGCGGGTCCGAGTTCACGCCCTTGTTTGATGGCGTTGGCCTGTCGAGGCTTGTTGAAACCAGCGTCTTGACGGCGGCCTGCCGGCCCTGATGCTTGGCGGCAGCATCCTCGGAGATTAGGGCCATGGCAACAGCAACGGGCATCACGATCACGCAGGTCATTCACGATCTGCAAGCGCGGGCCTCCTACGTGACGTTCGTCTGGGATGGGCGGCCGGACAAGAGGCTCGGCCTTCCGATCCCCTTCGGCACGAAACTCGAGGACATCGAGACCGAAGCGCAGAAAGCCCTGCAAGCCTTCAGGAGCGAACTGGCGAGCGCCTCCATCAAGCTGCCGGCATGACGGAGTGGGTGCCGTACGCGATCGGCGTCGGCATTTTCGTTCCGATCTTCGTGTAACCAGCCGGTTTTGATCGCCACGTCGCGGGCAATCCGTGCCGTGGCAAAGTCTTTACGATCTCCTGATAGGCTTGCTGTGCCACCGGGAGTGGCGTTGAGGCGAGGTCGATGAGCGAATTTACCGGAGAGAGCTTGCCGCTGGCCGAGTTGCGCGACCCCGCGCTGCGCAAGGTTTACGACTATTGGTGCCTGATCAGGGGCGAGCGGGAGCTTCCATCGCGCAAGGATATCTCACCGGAGGATATGAAGGTCTATCTCTCGCGCGTGATGCTCATCGACGTTTCCTATCGGCCGCTGGATTTCGTCTACCGCGTTTTCGGCAGCGGCATCGCCCAGGCGGCCGGCAAGGACTATACGGGAAAATCCGTGCGCCAACTTGAGCCGGCCGAGTTTGCGGCCTTGATTTGGCGCCAGTACACCGACGTCGTGAACGAGAGGAAACCGTGTTTGCACGGCATCAAGCTCTCGGCGGGCGCGCGGCTGCTCAACTACCATAGGCTGACGTTGCCGCTTTCGGGCGACGGCGTGGTCATCGACAAGCTGCTGGCGGTGTCGATCGAGGACGGAAAATTCTGGGCGGGCTTCCGCGACGGCAAGGCCGCTCGGGTAAACCGCACGGGAACATCCGGATAAGCCGCCGCCGCCTCTCGTTCGCGCCAGTGCTGCCGTCACGCCCGCGCTTATGGCGCGGCTGTTCGGCTCGGCGAAATCAGTCGCGCTTCCTCGCGGCAACCGTGCCAGCCAGCCCGAGTCTTGTACGCGACCGTGCAAGCTAAATATTGCGTTTTCCACTGAACCGATGCGCCATATGTGGTAGGGTTGGGCTCAAATGATGGGGGAGGCGCCGCGAGGACGATTCATCAATCGACCAGCAACGGGGCCTGCCCATGAAAGCTGACAGACCAAGGCCACACCGAGGCCAACTTATCGCTCCTGCTCTCGTTCTACTGCTCGCGGGCTTCAGTGCCTGGGCCGCTCCGCCGCCAGGCAGCGATCCCACCTCCGAACTCAGCGCATGGTTTCGCAGCCTGCAGAACGCGAAGGGGGAATTCTGCTGTAGCGTGTCGGACTGCCGTAAACCTTATGCGTGGCGACAGCAGGCGAGCGGGTATCAGGTGCAGCCCCTAAAAGATGCCC
>DATMMM010000403.1:0-15408 GCA_035569735.1 Allostellaceae bacterium
CCAACAAGGTCTCGATCACCGGTCACACCGATGCCGCGCCCTACGCTTTCGGCCGTAACTACACGAACTGGGAGCTCTCCGCGGACCGCGCCAACGCGAGCCGGCGCGAGCTCGTGAGCGACGGCGTCTCCGCCGACCGCATCGAGAAGGTGGTGGGGCTCGCCGACCGGGACCCGCTGGCGCCGGAAGACCCTCGCGCGCCGCGCAATCGCCGGATCAGCATCGTCCTCCTGCGTGAGGCCAAGCTCACAATAGCGGCCGCCAGCGAACCGCCTGCGCCCTGACCACCCCTTGCCTCGCCCCTGAGCCCTCGCCGATACTTGCGGTCTCCTGAAAGAGAGAGACGCGAGCGGTGACCGTCCACGACGAGACCCAGAACATTGCCTGGACCGGCGATCCGCCGGATCCCTTCGCGGCGCCGGCCTATTACCGAGGCGTCCTGGTGCGTCGCGTGCTCGCCTATTGGGTGGACCTCTTTTGCATCGGGTTGCTGGTCGCCTTTGCCTGGCTCGCGCTGTGGATTCTGGCGATCGTCAGTCTGGGGCTGTTGTCGCCCCTCCTGCTGATCCTGGGGTTGATCCCGGTGCTCTATCACACGCTCACGATCGGCGGATCGCACTCTGCGACGCCGGGAATGCGGCTCACCGGCGTCGAGGTCCGAAGCTGGACGGGCGAGCGGCCGAGCTACCTCCAGGCGTTCGTCCAGACCGTTCTCTTCTATGTGACCGTCTACCCGACCTGGTCGCTGGTCCTCCTGGTCGCGCTCTTCAACGAACGCCGGCGCACGCTGCACGACATTCTCGCGGGCACATTGGTTATCCGGCGGTTTCCCGAGGCGGAGGTCTTAGCGGCTCGATGACGCTGGCGTAGCGGCACCCGGTTCGCACATAATGCGGGGCATGAAAACGCCGCGCGCTCAAGCCGAGGGGCAACGATGCGGGTGAAAGTCGAGCAGGATATACCGGAGGGCAATGGCAGCTACCTGTTGCGCGGCCGGGAAGCCGCGCCAGGACTGCCCGCGGTGGCCTCGGCGCTACGGCCGTTCTACCGAACGGCGTCGCTGCCCTGCCCTTACCTCGACGGCCAAACCGAGCGCAAGCTGATCACGGAGATCAACGGGCGCGATTCCTACGAGTTTTACAACGAGCTGTCGCGCGCGGGCTTCCGCCGCAGCCACCATCTGGCCTACCGGCCGGCGTGTGCAGGCTGCGCCGCCTGCCTGCCCGTGCGCGTCGACGTCGTGAATTTCGAGACCAGCCGCTCGCTGCGCCGCACACTGAACGCCAACCGCGACCTCGCCACACGGGTCGTACCGGCGCGCGCTACCACCGAGCAGTACCGGGTGTTCTCGCGCTATCAGCGCTCCCGTCATGCCGAGAGCGACATGGCCTCGATGACCTATGGCGACTATCGCGCCATGGTGGAGGACAGCCCGGTCATGACCGTCCTGCTCGAGCATCGTAAGTTCGACGGCAGCCTGGTCGCGGCCTGCCTCGCCGATCTCCTCGACGACGGGCTCTCCGCGGTCTACAGCTTTTTCGATCCCGGAGAGGCCGCGCGCAGCCCCGGCACCGCCATGATCCTGGCGCTGATCGCGGAGGCACGGCGGCGCACGCTCCCCTACGTGTATCTGGGCTACTGGATTGGCGCGAGCCGCAAGATGGCATACAAGACGCGCTTCCGCCCGCTCGAAGCGCTGACTTCCCAAGGCTGGGCGCCCCTCTCGGATTAGCAGCAAAACCGAGTCTATGACGGCAATATAGGACAAGGCATCTCCGGTAGATGCCGATACCCTGAAGAAACTTAGCGCCGAACCCGCTACCCGAGCCACCCGATGCCACCACGCGTAAGCGACGAGCGCGACCCCGCTGTCGCAACCAACTACCCGATCGCGGACGAGGTGAAATTTTCCACGTGCTACATGTGCGCCTGCCGCTGCGGCATCAAGGTGCACCTGAAGGACGGCGGCATCCGCTACATCGAAGGCAACCGCAATCATCCCGTGAACCACGGCGTGCTCTGCGCCAAGGGCTCGTCGGGCATCATGCAGCACACCTCGCCGGCTCGGCTGCGCAAGCCGCTGATGCGCGTGGGCGAGCGCGGCCGCGGCGAGTTCCGCGAGATCGAGTGGGAGGAAGCGCTCGGCACGGCGGCGGACTGGCTCGGCGCCATTCGGGCGCGCGATCCCAAGCGGCTCGCCTTCTTCACCGGGCGCGACCAGAGCCAGGCTTTGACGAGCTGGTGGGCGCAGCAATTCGGCACGCCCAACTACGCGGCGCACGGCGGGTTCTGCTCCGTCAACATGGCCGCCGCCGGGCTCTACACCATCGGCGGCTCGTTCTGGGAATTCGGTGAGCCCGATTGGGAGCGCGCGAAATATCTGCTGCTGTTCGGAGTCGCCGAGGATCACGATTCCAATCCGATCAAGATCGGCCTCGGCAAGCTCAAGGGGCACGGCGCCAAGGTGGTCTCGGTCAACCCGGTCCGCACCGGATACTCCGCGATCGCCGACGAGTGGGTCGGCATCCGGCCGGGCACCGACGGGCTCCTGGTGTTCTCGCTGATGCACGAGCTGCTGCGCGCGGGCAAGGTCGACGCGGATTACCTCGCCCGCTACACCAACGCGCCCTGGCTGGTGATCGAGAACGAGGGTGCCCCCGATCACGGCCTCTTCGCCCGCGGCAGCGACAGCCAGCCGCTGGTCTGGGACCGCAAGCGCGAGCGGCTGGCGGACGCGAGCGATCCCGACGCGCTGCCGGCGTTGAGCGGATCGCGCGCGCTCGCCGACGGCCGGCGCGCCGTCCCGTCCTTCGAGCTGCTGGCGCGGCGCTGTCTCGATCCCCGCTACGAACCTGACGCCGTGGCGGCGGAGACCGGGATCTCCGCCGCAACGATCAAGCGCCTCGCGGCGGAGCTCGCCCACGTCGCCTTCGAGCACGCGATCGTGCTCGACCAGCCCTGGACCGATTGCCACGGCCGCCGCCACAACCAGATGATCGGCCGGCCCGTCGCCATGCACGCGATGCGAGGCATCTCCGCGCACGCCAACGGCTTCCACACCTGCCGCGCGATCCATCTGCTGCAGATGCTGCTCGGCGCCGTCGATACGCCCGGCAGCTTCCGCTACAAGCCGCCGCTTCCGCGGGCGATCCCGCCCTCGGGCAAGCCCGCGTGGCTTGCCGGCGCAAATACGCCGCTCTCGGGACCGCCGCTCGGATTCCCGGAAGGACCGGAGGATCTGCTGGTCGACGGAGCCGGCAAGCCGCTGCGCCTCGACAAGGCGTTTTCCTGGGAAGCGCCGCTCGCGGTGCATGGCATGCTGCACCTGGTGCTCGCCAATGCCGCCAAGGGCGATCCCTATCCGATCGACACGCTCTTCCTCTACATGACGAACATGAGCTGGAACTCCGCGATGAATCCCGCGGCAGCCATGTGCGGGCTCACCGAGCGCGATCCCACCACCGGCGACTACCGGATACCGCGCGTCATTTATTCCGACGCCTATTATTCGGAAATGGTTGCCTACGCCGACCTGGTGCTGCCCGACACCACTTATCTCGAGCGCTACGACTGCATCTCGCTGATGGATCGTCCGATCAGCGACGCCGACGGCGCCGCCGATGCGATCCGTCAGCCCGTGGTGAAGCCCGATCGCGACGTGCGCCCGTTCCAGGACGTGATGATCGACCTCGGCGCGCGGCTAAAGCTGCCGGGCTTCGTGACCGGTGATGGATCGCCCAAATATCCCGGCCTCTATGCCGATTACATCGTGAACCATGAGCGCAAGCCCGGGCACGGGCCGCTCGCCGGCTGGCGCGGCGCCAATGGCGGCCAATACGGCGTGGGCGCCCCCAATCCGCGCCAGCTCGAGCGCTACATCGAAAATCAGTGCTTCTGGCGCGGCGAGATCCCGCCGGAGGGCCGCTATTTCAAATTCGCCAACCGCGCCTATCTCGAATGGTCCCAGGCCATGGGATTTCGCGACAACGCCGAGCCGGTGGTGCTGCAGGTCTATAGCGAGGTGCTGCAGAAGTTCCGGCTCGCCGCGCAAGGCCACGGCCGCGTGCAACCGCCCTCCGAGCACCGCCAGCGGATCGAGACCTATTTCGATCCGCTGCCGCTCTGGTATCCGGCCTTCGAGAGTGAGCAGAGCGAGAGCGACGGCTATCCCCTGCACGCGATCACACAGCGGCCAATGGCGATGTACCACAGCTGGGGCTCGCAGAACGCCTGGCTTCGCCAGATCCACGGCGAGAACCTCCTCTACATTCATCGCGAGCGCGGCCGAGAGCTCGATATTTCCGATGGCGATTGGGTGACGGTCACCAGCCCGCACGGCAGAATCACCGTGCTCGCGAAGCTGATGGAGGGCGTCAACCGCGACACCGTCTGGACTTGGAACGCGATCGGCAAGCGAGCGGGCGCGTGGAACCTGGCGCCGGGCGCACACGAGGCCACGCGCGGCTTCTTGCTCAATCACCTGATCAGCGAGCTGTTGCCCGCGCGCGAAGGCGGCTATCGCTACGCCAACGCTGATCCCGTGACGGGACAGGCGGCGTGGTACGATCTGCGCGTCAAGATCGAGAAGGCTCCGGCGCCGCTCGACCATGCCGAGCCCGTGTTTCCCGCGCTCGAGGCGCCGCCGCTCCCGCCGCGTCCCGCGGTGCTTCGTTACGGCGCACAATTCCGTCCGCCGAGGCCGCGCGCATGACCAGCCTGCCCGCGCATCCTCAGGCGAGACGGCTCGGTCTCGTCATCGACCTCGATATCTGCGTCGGCTGTCACGCCTGCGCCGTCAATTGCAAGCAGTGGAACAGCGGCGGCGTTGCGGCGCCGCTCACGGATCTCGAGCCCTACGGCCCGGATCCGCTCGGCGTCTGGTTCAATCGCGTGCACACCTTCGAGGTGGGCGAAGGCGAGACCGGGCGCACCGTGCATTTCCCGCGCTCGTGCCTGCATTGCGCGGAACCCGCCTGCGTCACCGTCTGCCCCACCGGCGCCAGCTACAAGCGTGCCGAGGACGGCATCGTGCTGGTGAACGAGGATCTCTGCATCGGCTGCAAGCTTTGCTCTTGGGCCTGTCCCTACGGCGCGCGCGAGTACGACTACGACGCCGGTGTGATGAAGAAATGCACGCTCTGCGTCGACAAGATCTACAACGAGACCTTGGATGAGGCGAGCCGCGTGCCCGCCTGCGTCTCGACCTGCCCGGCTTCCGCGCGGCACTTCGGCGATCTCGGCGATCCCGGCTCCGCCATCTCCAAGCTGGTGCGCGAGCGCGGCGGCTATGACCTGATGCCGGAGCTCGGCTACGCGCCCACCAACAAATACCTGCCGCCCCGGCCGCGCCGGACCGCGGCCCAGGACGTCGGCGCATCCGTGGAGCTGGCGCCCGCGGTCCCCGCGGGAAGCGGCGGCTTCCTCGGCTGGGTCGACCGGTTGCTCTCGGGCTGAGACATGCACCCCGCGCTTTCGGTCATCGTGTTCACGACCCTCTCGGGCGCGGGCTATGGCCTGCTGGCTTGGCTCGGCCTCTGGGCGATGGCGGGCGGTTTGCCGGCCAACCGCGGCCTGGCCGCGGTCTCGCTCGCGCTTTCCCTCGGCGCCATCACGATCGGCCTCATGTCCTCGAGCCTTCACTTGGGCCATCCCGAGCGCAGCTGGCGCGCTTTCTCTCAGTGGCGAAGCTCCTGGCTGTCGCGCGAGGGCGTGTCGTCGGTCGCGACCTACGGCCCGGCGCTGCTCTTCGCGCTGGGCTGGCTGGTGATCGGCAGCACCAGCGGGATCTGGGCGCTCTTTGGCGCACTCTCCACTGCGGGCGCGATCGTGACCGTGGTCTGCACCGCCTTCATCTATCAGTCGCTGAAGCCGATCCAGCGCTGGAACAACAGCTGGGTGCTGCCGAACTACCTCGCGCTCGCGGCCATGACCGGCGTGCTTTGGATGATCGCGGTCCTGTCGCTCTTCGGCGGGAGCGATGGGTTCCTCGTCCTCGTGGCCATCTTCTGCATCCCGCTGGCGGCTCTCCTCAAGGTGCAATACTGGCGCTTCATCGACCGCACGGCGAGCCGGAGCGACAGCGGCACCGCCACCGGTCTCGGCGCGCTCGGCCGCGTTCGCCTCTTCGAGGCGCCGCATACCTCCGAGAACTACCTGATGAAGGAGATGGGCTTCCGCATCGCGCGCAAGCATGCGGCCAAGCTCCGGATGATCGCCCTCATCGCAGCGTTCCTCGTGCCGCTGCTGCTGACGCTCGCGGGATTGCTGGTGACGGCGGCACTCGTTCCGCTTTGCGCCATCCCCGCCGCCGTGATCGCCACGCTGGGCGTCCTGATCGAGCGCTGGCTCTTCTTCGCCGAAGCCAAGCACACGGTCATGCTCTACTACGGCGCAGAGCGCGCGTGACGGCTACTCCGCCGCCGCTGCGCCCCTGGCGCCGAGCGCGCGCAGGCAGTGGTCGACCCAAAGCTTGGTGAGCTTCTCCTCGACCGAGTTCTGGCCGAGACGGGTGCGCAGGTTCGAGAAATCGACGGCGTCCATGTTCTGATCCTGGTTGAAGCAGGAGAACACGGTCGTCTCGGCACCGGTCGCGGGATCGCGGTGCACCTGCAGGCACTGAGCGCAGATTTCCTTCATCATGCATTGCATGGGCGAGTTGATGGAGGCAATGGCGCGGTGCTCGCGCTTGAGAAACGGTGCCAGCGCGCCGTGCCGCGCCCTCGCCACCGCCGCCATCATTCCGTCGGAGCCGATCGCGATCACGCGATCGATCTCGTTGAGCTCGATGTCGACGGGACCGAGCCGGCCCTCGGCATAGGCGAGCATCGCATCCACGATGTTCGCGACCACGGTCTTGTCCCTGGGGCGGCCCGGGGAGAAGCCCGGCGCCTCGTCGCAGCACCAGACCACTGCGTCCGCGGCCTTCTCGATCTCATCGACCTTGTAACGATCCTGGCGCCGCTTGTAGCCCGCGAAATAGAGCACACGCGACCCCGCCGCGCGCAGGCCCTGGCCGATCGAGAACAGGACGGCGTTCCCGAGGCCGCCGCCGGCGAGCAGCACGGTCTCGCCCTTCGGCAGTTCCGTCGGGGTGCCCGTGGGACCCATGAGGATCACGGGCTCGCCCGGCTGCAGCAGCGTGCAGAGATCCGACGAGCCGCCCATCTCCAGCACGATGGTCGAGAGCAGCCCGCGCGCGCGGTTGACCGCGGCGCCCGTGAGCGCCAGGCCCTCCATGCCGAGGTTCGTTCCGTCGGTCTTGGCCGCGAGCGTCTCGTAATTCTGCAGCCGATAGAATTGGCCGGGCCGGAACACGCGCGCCGCCATGGGCGCGTGCACCACCACCTCGACGATCTGCGGCGTCAGGCGATGGATGGCGTGAACGGTGGCGCGCAGCTCATCGTCGAGCCGGCGCACCAGCTCGCCCGGCGGCGGACGCGAGGGCGCGCGGCGCGCCAGCGTGCGGCTCACCAGCGGATAGCCCTGCTTGGCGCTCGCCATCGCCTTCACGACATTGCCGGCGAAGGACGGATGCAGGTCGCCGAAGAAGCTGATCGCGCGGCCGTCGCTTTGCACGTTGGTCAGGATCTGCGGCACCGCGGGCTTCGCGATCCGCTCGGGCGTCACCGGCGTGCCGCTCTCGTCCACGGCCTGGAAATACCGGCCGTCGATCGTGACGTGACCAGGGTCCTCGCGCTGCAGCACCGTGTTGGGCTGCGTGCCCGCCGCCACGAGGATGCTCCGCGCCGGCAACGTGACACGCTCGACCGCCGCCCGCGACAGCACCAGCGCCTTGGCGGCGCCGAACTCGTCGAGCTCGACTTCCTCCGGCGTCAGGCCCTCCGCGAAGCGGATGCCCTCCTCCATCGCCTTCGCGACTTCCTCGTGGTTGAGCGTATAGCTGGGCGCATCGACGAGACGCCGGCGATAGGCGATGGTGACGCCGCCCCAGCCGTCGAGCAGGTCGATGAAGCGCGGCGGGCGTCCGTCGCGCCGCGCCGCCTCGCGCTCTCCGCGGATCGCGCGGGCGTGCGCCAGGAACTCCGCGGCGATCGCCGCATCCTCTAAGCTCCACTCCGCCTCCACCGCGGCCTCGCCGCGCTCGGCGACCAGTACCTCGTAGCGCGCCTGGAACTTCTCGACCTGGACCACGTAATAGGCGAGCGATTCCGTCGCGGTGTCGATGGCGGTGAGACCGCCGCCGATCACCACCACGGGCAACCGCACCTGCAGATTGGCGAGGCTCTCGGTCTTGGCGGCACCCGTGAGCTGCAGCGCCATCAGGAAATCCGAGGCCTGGCGCACGCCGCGCGCGAGGCCGTTCTTCATGGCGATCACCGTGGGCTTGCCGGCGCCGGCGCAGAGCGCGATGTGATCGAAACCCAGCGCGAAGGCACTCTCGACCGTGAGCGTGCCGCCGAAACGCACGCCGCCATACATGGTGAATTCGCTCCGCCGCTCCAGCAGCAATCGGATCAGCTTCAGGAAATTCTTGTCCCAGCGGACGGTGATGCCGTATTCGGCGACGCCGCCGAAACCGGCCATGGTGCGCGAGTTCAAGGGCTCGCGGAGCTCCTCGACGTCGCGAATCGGGCGGAACGGGTGGCGCTTGCCGTGCGCATCGATGCCGGAGATCTCCGGCGGCAGCGGCTCGATCTTGAGGCCGTCGATGCCGATCACCGCGTGGCCGTCGTTCATCAGGTGATGCGCGAGCGTGAAGCCCGCGGGCCCAAGCCCGACCACCAGCACCTTGTAGCCGCTCGGGGGCTTCGGCAGCGGCCGGTGGATGTCGAGCGGGTTCCAGCGCGTGAGCAGGCTCAAGATCTCGAAGCCCCAGGGCAGGCCCAGCACGTCCTTGAGCGTGCGGGTCTCGATCTGCGGGATATCGACGGGGTCCTGCTTCTGATAGATGCAGGCCTTCATGCAATCGTTGCAGATGCGGTGCCCGGTCGCCGCCATCATGGGGTTGTCGATGGCGACGATGGCGAGGCCGCCGATGCTGAAGCCCTCGGCCTTGACCATATTGAGTTCGGAAACTTTTTCCTCTAGCGGACAACCCGCCAGCGTCACGCCGAACACCGTCTTCTGGAAGGCGCCGGACTTCTTGTCCTTGAGCCCGCGCGAGCAGCTGTCCTTGCCCTGGTTGTGGCACCAGATGCAGTAGTTGGCGTGATCGAGCGCGCCTATGAGGTCCATGCCCGGATCCGTGAGGGCGAAGCCGTCGCGCGCGCGCGAGTGCTTGGGGCTAAGCCGCAGCATGGTGACGCCATGCTCGACCACCGTCTCCACGGGGATCAGATGCGTCATCTCCAGCTTGTGTGGCACCTTGAAGATCACGCCGCGGCCGTGCCGCGCCTGGCCTTCCGGAGAGAGCGTCGCCCAGGCGGCGTAGCCCGCGGCGAGATCGAGCGCGGGCGCATGCTCGGCCTCGGCCGCCATCCAGCGCGAGACATGCGCGGCGTAGTTGGGCTCGGTCAGCGCCTCGCCCATGAGCGCCTCGAGCTCGCGGCCGAGCGCGGGGCCGTCGAGCGCCGCGGCCTTCTCGGGCGTCATGCCCTTGACGGCGCGGCGCTGCACGAAAAGGCGCTTCACCGCATAGAGCGGCGCCAGCGCGTGATGCCGCGCCTGGAGCGCGCGGACCTCGGTCTCGATGCCGAAGAGGTCGCCGACGAAATCCTCGAGATGCGGTGCCAGATCGATCAAGAGCTGCGAGTGCGCCTTGGGCTCGAGCGCATCGGGATCGCGCCGCGCCGTCACCAGGCGATTGTGCAGCTCCGCATCGACCGAGCCGAGCCACGCCACGAAGGCCGCATCGAGGCGCGTGAGGCCGTCGTGCCGGTGCAGATCCTCGAAGGCGAGGTCGTGCTTGAGATGGAGATCGCTGGTGGCCACCCGAGAGTCCAAGATCGAATGGGCCCGCGCCTCCCCAAGGCGCAGGCCCGTGGTGCGGGTCAATTACCGCAAAGCCGCGCTGCTTATATATGATTTCGCCGCCGCTGTGCTATGCGCAGATCGCCACATAAGCTCTTCAGAATCCCCAGAAAATCTCGGGTTATTGAGAGGCCTATGATTTCCTGGGGCTATCGGCGCCGGCGTTCGCGCGCTCCAGCACGGCATTCAGCAGGACGGCGCAGCCCATGGCGAGATCCTCGGGCTTGGCGTCCTCGATCTCGTTGTGGCTGATGCCGCCGACGCAGGGCACGAAGATCATCGCGGTGGGTGCCACGCGCGCCATGTAGACGGCGTCGTGACCGGCGCCGCTGATGATGTCCATGTGCGGATAGCCCATTGTCTCCGTCGCCTTGCGCACGCTCGCGACGCAGGATTTGTCGAAGGGCGTGGGCGGGAAATACCAGAATTCCTTGACCTCCGCCTCGAGGCCGGTCGCGCCAGCGATCTCCGCGCAGGCCGAGCGCAGCTCCTGGTCCATCCGCGTCAGCACGGCATCCTCGGGATGGCGGAAATCCACGGTGAAGAACACCCGGCCCGGGATCGTGTTGCGCGAGTTCGGACTCACCTGCACGAAGCCCACCGTGGCGCAGGCATGGGGCGAGTGCGCGAGGCCGATGCGGTTCACCGCATCGATCATGCGAGCGCTGCCCACCAGCGCGTCGCGGCGCTTTCGCATGGGCGTCGGGCCCGCATGCGCCTCCTGTCCGGTGACGGTGATCTCGTACCAGCGCTGGCCCTGGGCGCCCGTGACGATGCCCACGGGCTTCCGCTGATCCTCGAGGATCGGGCCCTGCTCGATATGCGCCTCGAAATAGGCCGCGACCTCACGGCCGCCGACCGGCGCCGGCCCCGCGAAGCCGATGCGCTCGAGCTCGGCACCCAGCTTCACGCCCGTCACATTGTCCGGGCGCTCCAGCCCATAGCCGAGATCGAACACGCCCGCGAACACGCCGGAGCCCACCATGGGCGGCGAGAAGCGTGAGCCCTCCTCGTTGGTCCAGCACACGACCTCGATGGGCGCCTCGGTCTCGTAGTCGAGATCGTTGAGCGTGCGGATCACCTCGAGCCCCGCGAGCACGCCGTAGACGCCGTCGAAGCGCCCGCCGGTCGGCTGGGTGTCCAGATGGCTGCCGGCGAGCACGGGTGCCAGCGCCGGATTCCGGCCCGGGCGCCGCGCGAAGATGTTGCCCATGCGGTCGACGCTCACGGTGCAGCCGGCCCGCTCGCACCAGCGGATGAAGAGCCCGCGCCCGGCCTTGTCGAGATCGCTCAGCGCCAGGCGGCAGACGCCGCCCTTCTCTGTGGCGCCGATCTTCGCCATCTCCATCAGCGACTGCCAGAGCCGCTCGCCGTTGATGCCGAGGTTCTGCATGGTGCGACTGCTCCCGATCCTACGCCATTCCGCCGTCGACGACGATGGTCTGTCCCGTGACCAGCGCGGCGCCCGCACAGAGGAAGAAGATCACCTCGGCGATGTCCTCGGGCTGGCAGATCCGGCGCAACATCGCCTTGCTGGCATAGTCCGTCTTGCGCTCCTCCGGCCAGGCCCGGGTCCACGGTGAATCGACGAAGCCGGGGGCCACCGCGTTGACCCGCGCTTCCGGCGCCAGCACGCGGGCGAGGCTCTTCGTGAGATTGATAAGGCCGGCTTTGCTCGCGCCATAGGCCATGCTGCTGCCGACGATGCCGAGTCCCGCGACCGAGGCGGTGTTGCAGACCGCGCCCTTGGCCGCCTTGAGCGCGCCTGCCGCCGCATGCGCGCAGCGGAAGGGGCCGATCAGGTTGGTCGAGAGGATAGTGCTCCAGAACTCCTCGGTCATGGCGCGGAGGTCGCCGAATTCAATCGGCTTCGTGGTGGCGGGCGTGCCCGCGTTGTTGACGAGGTAGTCGAGCCGGCCGAGCCGGTCGATCGCGGCTGTGACCATCCGCTCGGCTTCGCCGGACTTGCCGACATTGCCGGGCGCCGAGACGACGCGGTGGCCCGCGGCTTGCAGCCGCTGCACTTCCTGCTCGCCCCGGGGATCCTCGGGCAGGTGATTGATCGCCACCGTGGCGCCCGCGCGGGCGAACAGCTCGACCGTCGCAAGCCCGATGCCGGAGGCGCCGCCGGTGACCAGCGCGGCCTTGCCGGCGAGGTCGATCGTGATCATGCCTGCGGTCTCCTCTAGTAACCCAGCGCGCAGCCGTCTTTGCGCGGATCCGATCCACCCAGCAGCGCGCCGCGCGCGTGATCGATCCAGATCGCCTGACCCGCGCCCTGCGGCTTCACGGGCTGATCGAGTTTGTGTCCGCGGCGCTTGAGCTCGGCCGCGATCCCGGCGTCGACCGTGGCCTCGAGCTGGAGCACGCCTTCAAATGCGAAACTGCGCGGCTGCTCCAGCGCGGCTTGCAGATCCAGGCCGCGGTCCAGCACCTGCATCAGCAGCATGGCGTGACCTGTGGCCTGGTAATTGCCGCCCATCACACCGAACGACATCACCGTGCGGTCGTCCTTCATCAAGAGACCCGGGATGATCGTGTGCAGCGGCCGCTTGCGCGGCCCGATCGCGTTGGGATGACCGGAGATGGTGCGGAACATGTGACCGCGGCTGTGCAGCAGGACGCCGCTCTTGGGCGCGGTGATCCCGGAGCCGAAATCGTGGAACAGCGAGTTGATGAAGGAGATCGCGTTGCGGTCGCGGTCGACCACCGCGAGATAGACGGTGTCCTTGTGCTCGGGCTCTTCCCAGTCGACGGGCTCGGAGGCGTGGTCGAGCTTGATCTTCGCGCGCGTTCGCTCCGCGCGCGCGTCCGACAGGAACTCGTCGACAGAAACCGTCATGGCCTGGGGTTCGCCAAGGAAGGCGTCACGCGCGCGATAGGCGGCTTTGGTCGCCTCCGCCAGCAGGTGATGGCGATCGGCATCGCTCCAGCGGGCATCGCCAAGCGCATAGCCCTCGAGCGTGCGCAGGATCATCAGCGCGATCACGCCCTGGCCGTTGGGCGGGCATTCATAGACGCGGTGGCCGCGATAAGGCGCCGAGATCGGCGTCACGTAGTCGCCGCGCGCCGCCGCGAAATCCTCCTCCGTGTGGAGGCCGCCGAGCTCGCGCAGCTTCGACACCATGTCGGCCGCGACCGCGCCTTGATAGAAGCCCGCGGGTCCCTCTTGCGCGATCTTGCGCAGTGTCGCAGCCAGCTGCGGCTGCCGGTGCAAGTCGCCGATGCTCGGCGGTTTGTCGCCCGGCAGGAAAACCGCACGGCTCGCGGAGTCGTGCCTCAGCTTCTCCGCGCCGATCGCCCAATCGAAGGCGACCCGCGGCTCGATGCGCACGCCCGCCTCGGCCGCGTGAATGGCCGGCTGTAGCAGCGCCGCCATCTCCTTGGTGCCGTGATCCCGCTGCAAGCGGAACCACGCCTCGATCGCGCCGGGGACGGTGACGGAGTGCGGAGATTGGATCGGGATCTCGGAAAAATTCCGGTCGCGATACCAGCCGAGCTCGGCCGCCTTGGGCGCGCGGCCCGAGCCGTTATAGGCGATGGGCACGCCCGCTTTCGGCGCATAGAGCGCGAAGCAGTCGCCGCCGATGCTGGTCATTGCGGGCTCGACGACGGCCAGCACCGCCGCCGCGGCGATCGCGGCATCGACGGCATTCCCACCGGCCTTCAAGGTTTCGATCGCCGTCAGCGTCGCGAGAGGATGCGAGGTCGCCGCCATGGCTTCGCCCGCCACCGCGAGCGAGCGGTTGGGATAGTGGAAATGCCGCATCAACGAGCCCATTTTCGGGGAGACGAGAAGACAACGCGCTTGTCGCGTACTGTCGCATTGTCCTACCTTGCGGGTCAATCGCCGCAGGCCGCGCCTCGAAGGATCGAACCATGAGCAACGCTTACATCTACGACGGCTTGCGCACCCCCTTCGGCCGCCATGCGGGTGCGCTGGCGCCGATCCGGCCGGACGATCTGCTCGCGGGCGTGATCAAGACGCTGGTGGCGCGCAATCCGTTCAAGCCCGAGGCCTACGAGGATTCCGTCATGGGCTGCACCAATCAGGCCGGCGAGGATGCCCGCAACGTCGCGCGGCACGCGGCGTTGCTCGCGGGCCTGCCGACCTCGATCGGCGGGATCACGGTGAACCGGCTCTGCGGCAGTGGGCTCGCCGCGATCTGCGACGCCGCGCGCGCCGCGAGCAGCGGCCAGGGCGAGCTCTTCATCGCGGGCGGCGTCGAGAGCATGAGCCGCGCGCCCTTCGTGATGGCGAAGAGCGAGAGCCCCTATGCGCGCGAGGTCCGTGTGTTCGATTCCACCATCGGCGCGCGCTTCCCCAATCCAAGGATCGGCAAGAGCTTCGGCCAGGACACCATGCCGGAGACCGCCGACAATGTCGGGCGCGATCTCGGCATCGGCCGGGAATCGTCGGACCGCTTCGCGCTGGGCTCGCAGGAGAAATACGCCAAGGCGAAATCCGCGAGCTTCTTCGATGCCGAGATCGCGCCGGTGAGCGTGCCCGGCGCCAAGAAGGGCGCCGAGACCGTGGTGGCGCTCGACGAGCACCCGCGTCCCAACACCACGCTCGAGCGCCTGCAAGAGCTGAAGCCGCTGTTCCCCAACGGCGTGGTGACCGCCGGCAATGCCTCGGGCATCAACGACGGCGCGGGCGCGCTGATCGTCGGCACCCGTGAAGTCGGCGAGAAGGCGGGCAAGGCACCGATCGCGCGCGTGGTCTCGGCGGCGATCGCGGGCGTAGAGCCGCGCGTCATGGGGCTGGGTCCGGTGCCCGCGGCCAAGAAGGCGCTGCAGCGCGCGGGGCTCACGCTCAAGGACGTGGACGTAATCGAGATCAACGAGGCCTTCGCCACCCAGGTGCTCGGCTGCCTCAAGCTGCTGGAGATCCCGGAGGAAGACGCGCGCGTCAATCCGAACGGCGGCGCCATTGCCCTCGGCCATCCGCTCGGCGCCTCCGGCGCGCGCATCGCACTCACCGCGATCCGCGAGTTGCACCGCCGCCAAGCCCGCTACGCGCTGGTCTCCATGTGCATCGGCGTCGGCCAGGGCATCGCCGCCATCCTCGAGCGCGTCTGATCGGCACAGGTCAAGTATTCCATGAGCCCGCATGACGGCGGCAACGCCGCGCTGAGTTTTCCCCATGCGGCGCCGCCGGCACTGGGCGCCGTCGCCGCCGTGGCGCCCGGCGTCAACTGGCTGCGCATGCCGCTGCCCTTCGCGCTCGACCACATCAATCTCTGGCTCCTCGAGGAGCATGACGGCTGGGTGATCGTCGACAGCGGACTCGACACCGAGGAAACCAAGCGGCATTGGGACCAGATCCTCGGGGGCGCGCTCGGCGGCAAGCCGGTGACGCGGCTCGTCGTCACGCATTTCCATCCCGATCACATGGGGCTCGCGGGCTGGCTCGCGGAAAGGCTCAAGGTCCCGCTCTGGTGCACCGAGACCGAGTGGCTGTTCGCGCGCATGCTG
>DATMMM010000404.1:0-5230 GCA_035569735.1 Allostellaceae bacterium
GCCCCTCGCCCTGGTGCCGCATCGCCACAGCTTCGTGCTCGCGCATCTGGCGCAAAGCCTCGACGGTCGCATCGCGACGGCGGGCGGCGAGTCTCAGTGGCTCACGGGCGAGGCGGACCTATGCCACACCCACCGCCTGCGCGCGCTCGCAGACGCCGTGATCGTGGGCGCGAATACGGTGCGACAGGACAATCCGCGTCTCACCGTGCGGCATTGCTCCGGCGATCAGCCCGTACGCGTCGTGCTCGACGCCAACCTCGCGCTCCCTAGGGATCGCGACGTGTTCTGCGACGGCGCCGCGCAGACGCTGGTGCTGGCCGCGGCGGACCGCGTGGCCAAGCAGACGCGGATCGGCCAGGCCGAGATCGTGCCGCTTGCGCGCGAAGGCGAGCGGCTGGCTCCGGCGGCGATCCGGACCGCGCTCGCGGGCCGCGGCCTCTACTGGCTCTTCCTCGAGGGCGGCGGCGTCACGGTCTCGCGGTTCCTGGCGGCGGGCGCGCTCGACCGGCTGCAGATCGCGCTGGCGCCCGTGATCCTCGGCTCCGGCCGGCCGAGCTTGCAACTCCCGGAGATTCCCGCACTCTCCGGCGCGCTCAGGCCGCGGGTGCGGCACGTCCCGCTCGGCAGCGATATGCTCGTCGACTGCACTTTCTCATGACCGCGACCGCGCGGGCATTCTGGATCACCGCGCCGGGCCGCGGCGAGATCCGATCCGCGGGCCTCCCCGCCCCCGGCCGCGGCGAGCTTCGCGTGCGCGCGCTCATGAGCGGCATCAGCCGCGGCACCGAGAGCCTGGTTTTCCAAGGCCGGGTGCCACAAAGCGAGTATCAGCGGATGCGCTGCCCGTTCCAGCAGGGCGAGTTTCCCGCGCCCGTGAAATACGGCTATGCCTCCGTCGGCGTGGTGGAGGCACTCGGACCCGAGGCGCCTGCTGATCTGCTGAACGCGCGGGTATTCTGCCTCTATCCGCACCAGGACCGATACGTCGTCCCCTCCTCTGCCGTGCTGCGGGTGCCGGCGGATGTGCCGGACCGGCGCGCGGCACTCGCCGCCAACATGGAGACGGCGGTGAATGCGCTCTGGGACGCGGCCCCACGCATCGGCGACCGCATCGCCGTGGTCGGCGCAGGCGTGGTGGGCGCGCTCATCGCCACGCTCTCGGCGCGAATTCCCGGCGCCGCCGTGGAGCTGATCGACATCGATCCGCGCCGCGCCGATCTCGCGCAAGCGCTTGGCTGCCGATTTGCGTTGCCGGCTCAGGCCGCGGGCGAGGCGGACCTCGTGTTCCATGTGAGCGGCACGGCGGCCGGCCTCGGCACCGCTTTGGGGCTCGCGGGCTTCGAAGCGACCGTGGTGGAACTCAGCTGGTACGGCGACCACGCCGTCGCAGTGCCGCTGGGCGCGGCCTTCCACTCGCGGCGCCTGCGCCTGATGTCGTCGCAAGTCGGCTCCGTGGCAGCCGCGCGCCGCGCCCGCCGCAGCCATCGCGAGCGCTTGGCCCTGGCGCTCGATCTCCTGCGCGATCCCCTGTTCGGGCGTCTCGTCACCGGCGAGAGCCGCTTGGACGCGCTGCCGGATACCATGGCCCGCCTCGCCACCGCGCCCGACGGTGCGCTCTGCGAGGTGGTGCGGTATTAGAGGCCGACGACAAGCGGCCGGTGGGAGACTCGCCATGTACAGCCTCGCCGTCAGCGACCACGTGATGATCGCCCACAGTTTCGTGGGCGAGGTGTTTGGGCCGGCGCAGCAGTTGCACGGCGCCACCTTCGCGGTCGAGATGGAAGTGCGGCGGGCGCAGCTCGACGCCGACGGCCTGGTTTGCGATATCGGCCGCGCGCTGGCGACGCTCAAGGACGTGTTGAGCGCGCTCAATTACCGGAACCTCGACGAGCTTCCCGACTTCCGCGGCCGCAACACCACGACGGAGTTCCTGGCCGGCGAGATCTTCCGCCGGCTGAAGGCACGGATCGGCGCGGGCGCGCTCGGGGCCGGCACCGCGGGCAGTCTCGCGTCTCTCCGAATCGTGGTGCGGGAATCGCCGGTGGCGTGGGCCGCGTTCGAGGGACCGCTGGGGTGACGGCGTTCCTGGTCCCCGGCGCGCTCGATCAGCTGACGGGCGGCTACCTGTTCGATCGCCACGTGGTCGAGGGATTGCGCGCGAGCGGCCGCGCGATCGATGCGGTCGAGCTGCCCGGGAGATTTCCCGAGCCCGACGCTGTCGCCTGCGCGGGTGCGGCCGATGCGCTCGCGCGATTGCCGGACGGAGCCGTCGCGGTGCTCGATGGGCTGGCGCTCCTCGCCTTCGCCGATTGCCTCGAGCGCGAGGCGAAGCGCCTGCGAGCGGTCGCCTTCGTGCATCATCCGCTCGCGGACGAGACCGGCTTGAGCGAGCGCGAGCGCAGCCGCGTCGGCGCACTCGAGGCGCGGCTCCTGAAGCTCATGCGCGGCATATTGGCGCCCAGCGAAAGCACCGCGCGGCTGGTCGCTGCCTATGGTGTCCCCCGCGCGCGCATCGCCGTGACGCCGCCCGGCACCGCCAAGCCGCGGCGTCCGATGCGGCGGCGGCCCGCCCGCTCGCGCGTGGAGTTTGTCTGCGTCGCGAGCCTGACGCCACGCAAAGGCCACCTGATCCTGGTCGAGGCGCTGGCGGCGCTTGCAGACCGCGACTGGGAGTGCCGCTGCATCGGCAGCCTGACGCGCGAGCCCGCGACGGCGGCATCCGCGCGCTACGAGATCGGCCGGCGCGGCTTGAAGGGCCGCATCGCGCTCGCGGGCGAATGGGAACCCACACGGCTGGGCGAGGCCTATGCCGCAGCGGACGCCGTCGTGCTGCCGTCATTCCACGAAGGTTACGGCATGGCGCTCGCGGAGGCGCTGGCTCACGGCGTGCCGGTGATCTCCACCACCGCCGGAGCCATCCCCGAGACCGTGCCGCCGGGCGCGGGGCTGCTGGTGCCGCCGGGCGACGCCGCTGCCTTCACCGAGGCGCTCCGGCGCTTTCTCGATGAGCCAGGGCTGCGCGCGCGTCTCGCGGCGGGCGCGCGGAAAGCAGGCGCGCGGCTGCCGGACTGGCCGCAGGCGGTGGCGGATTGGGCCGCGGCGCTCGATCGGCTCACGGCATGAGCGAGGTTTTCGGTCTCGACTGGCTGCGGCTGCGCGAGCCCCACGATCTGCGCGCCCGGAGCCGGTCGCTGGCGCGCCAATTCGGCGCCGCCGTGCGGGCGCGCGCCGGCAGCGAGACCGCGACGCTGGTGGATCTCGGCGCCGGCAGCGGCGCCAATCTTCGCGCGCTGGCGCCGCTGATCCCCGGCGATCAGGATTGGCGGCTTGTCGACCGCGACCGTGCGTTGTTGGCGCACCAGGCCGCCGAGATCGCACAGTGGGCGCGCGGCCAAGGCTGGCGCGTCACCCACGGCAATGGCGTCGTCACCGTGGAAACTGGTGTCGCGCACTGGCGCGTGCACAGCATCGAGCTCGATCTTGCGCGCGATCTCTCGGGCCTGCCTCTGAGCGTCCATGGCGTCACTTGCGCGGCCCTGCTCGATCTCGTCTCGGCGGAATGGCTCGAGCGCTTGGCCGACCGGATCGCGGCGGCGCGCGCACCGTTCCTGGCGGCGCTTACCGTCGATGGCGGGCGCGAGTGGCAGCCCACCCATGCCGCCGACGCCGCGATCGCGCGCGTGTTCACCCATCACCAGCGCGGCGACAAAGGCTTCGGACCCGCGCTCGGCCCTGAGGCGCCCGCCGCGGCGGGTGTGCTGTTCCGCGCGCGCGGCCATCGCGTCGCCATCGCTGCCGGCGAGTGGCGGCTCGGCACCGGCGATGCGGTGATGTTGGCGGCGCTCGTCGACGGCACGGCTGAGGCCGCGGGCGAGGCGGATTCTGCGCTTTTGATCGCGCGCTGGCGCGACGATCGGCACGCGGAGCTGAGACGCGGCGAGCTTCGGCTCTCCGTCGGCCATGTGGACATTTTGGCCGAGCCGGACGAGAGTGCGGCCGCGCAAACCTAGGACATCCGATGGCGCTTTATCGCAACTACGACCGGGCCGGGCTCGATGCGCAGTATTTCCTGCGCGGGCAGGTCCCGGAGCATCCCGAGTATTTCCGGCGCTGGGCGGAGGACTCTGCCGCAGTGCGCCGGGCGCGCCCCTGCCGCCTCGACATTTCCTACGACAGCGAGCGGCTCGACCTGTTTCCAGCCGAGCGCGCGGCGGCACCCTGCCTGCTGTTCATCCACGGCGGCTACTGGCAAGCGCTCGACAAATCCGACTTCAGCTTCCTGGCGCCGGCGTTCCAGGACGCGGGCGTCGCGCTCGCCGTCGTGAACTACACGCTGGCGCCCAAGGCCGGCATGGACGAGATCGTGCGCCAGAACCGCGCGGCGGTGGCGTGGCTCTACCGCAATGCCCGAGCGTACGGTGTCGATCCCGAGCGGATTCACGTCGCGGGCCATTCCGCCGGGGGACACCTGACCGCGATGGTGCTGGCGACCAACTGGGCGGCGTTCGGGCTCGACCGCAATCCCGTACGCGGCGCCTCAGCGATCAGCGGGCTCTACGATCTCGAGCCGATCCGGCTCTGCTATTTGAACGACGTGCTGGGCCTCGATGCTGCCGCGGCCGAGCGCAACAGTCCGCTCCATCATCTGCCCAGGCAATCGCCGCCGCTGATCCTGTCGGTCGGCACCGGCGAGACCGACGAGTTCCGGCGCCAGCAGGAGAGTTTTGCCGCCGCCTGGCGCGCTGTCGGCCTGCCGCTCGAGATCGCCGACCAACCCGGCGACAATCACTTTGACGTGGTCGGGCGGCTCGGGCGGCAAAGCCTCTTGCATCAGGCCGTGATGCGGCAGATATCGGGCGCATAAAATGCAGGAGCTCCGAATGGCGGCCGGCCGCAAGATCCTGATCGTGGACGACGACGCCTCGCTGCGCCATGCGCTGGCGGAGCAGCTGGAGCTGCACGAGGAGTTCAAGGTTGCCGAGGCCGAGACCGCCAATGCTGCGCTCGACCAGGTGAAGCAGGGATACTTCGACGCCATCCTGCTCGACGTGGGCTTGCCGGACATGGATGGCCGCGAGCTCTGCCGGCTCATGCGGCGCACCAACGTGCGCTCGCCGATCCTGATGCTGACCGGCGCCGACGGCGAGGCCGACACGATCCTCGGGCTCGATGCCGGCGCCAACGATTACATCACGAAGCCGTTCCGCCTGAACGTGCTGCTGGCGCGGCT
>DATMMM010000405.1:0-10805 GCA_035569735.1 Allostellaceae bacterium
GACGTGCTCGACCTCTCCAAGATAGAGGCGGGGCAGCTGACGCTCGCGATCGACGACTATGCGATGCCCGCGGTGGTGCATTCCGTGGTGAGCGCCACGGAATCGCTCGCGAAGGCGAAGGGGCTCTCGCTCGTGACCTCGGTGCCGCGCGTGCTGCCCATGGGGCGCGGCGACGAGCGGCGGCTGACGCAGGTGCTGCTCAATCTCGTCGGCAACGCGATCAAATTCACCGACAAGGGATCGGTCGGCATCGAGGTGGCGCTCGCCGACAATTGCTTCGAGCTTGCCGTCAAGGACACCGGACCCGGCATCGCCGAGGCGGACCAGGCGCGCATCTTCGAGGAATTCCAACAAGTCGATAATTCGAACACGCGCAAAAAGGGCGGCACGGGCCTTGGCCTCGCGATCTCGAGACGCATCGTCGAGATGCACGGCGGCGCCATCACCGTTGAGTCCGAGCCCGGCAAGGGCTCGACCTTCCGCGTCGTCGTCCCCGTCCGCGTCGAGCCCGCAAAGGAGGTCGCGTGATGAAGCGTATCCTGGTGGTCGAGGATACCGAGGACAACCGGCAGATCATCCGCGATCTCCTGACCTCGGCCGGCTACGAGATGATCGAGGCGCTCGACGGCGGGGAGGGTGTCGCGATGGCGGCCGAGCACAAACCGGACCTGATCCTGATGGACATGCAGCTCCCCGTGCTCGACGGCTACGAGGCGACGCGGCGCATCAAGGCGGATCCCGCGCTCGCCCACATCCCCGTAATCGCCGTCACCTCCTACGCGCTCTCGGGCGACGAGGCGAAGACGAAGGCCGCGGGCTGCAACGCCTATGTCGCCAAACCCTTCAGCCCGCGCCAGCTGCTCGCCAAGGTGCGCGAGTTCCTGGGCTGAGGAGCCTGCGCCATGCATGAGCCGCCGCGCATCCTGGTGGTCGACGACAACGAGGCCAATCTCGACATCGCCAAGATGCGGCTCGAGAGCCAGGGCTACGAGGTCGTGACCGCGGTCGACGGCGAGGACGCGCTCGCGCGCGTGCGCGAGAGCGGGCCCGACCTGCTTCTGCTCGACATCATGATGCCGAAGCTCGACGGCATCGAGGTGACGAAGCGCCTCAAGGGCGACGCCTCGCTGCCCTTCATCCCGATCATCCTGGTCACCGCCAAGGCGGACGCGAAGGATGTGGTGGCGGGGCTCGAGGCCGGCGGCGACGACTATCTCACCAAGCCCTTCGACCACGCATCCTTGATCGCGCGGGTCCGGTCCATGCTGCGCATCAAGGCGCTGCACGACACCGTGGCGGCGCAGCGCGAGGAGCTGAAGTCGCTCAACGCCGGTCTCGAAAGCCGCGTGGCGGCGCAGGTCTCGGAGATCGAGCGTATCGGCCGGCTCCGGCGGTTCCTGTCGCCCCAGCTCGCGGAGATGATCGTCTCCTCCGGCGACGAGCGCATCTTCGAGAGCCACCGGCGCGACATCGTGGTGATGTTCTGCGACCTCCGCGGTTTCACCGCCTTCTCCGAGACCGCCGAGCCCGAGGAGCTGATGGCGGTGCTGCGCAGCTATCACGAGGCGCTGGGGCCGCTGATCCATCACCACGAAGGCACGCTCATGCGCTTCACCGGCGATGGGCTCATGGTGTTTTTCAACGATCCGATGCCGTGCCCCGATCCCGCGGCGCGCGCCGTGCGGCTCGCGGTCGAGATGCGGACGGCGGTGACGGCGCTCGCGGCGGAGTGGCGCCGGCGCGGCCACGAGCTCGGCTTCGGCGTCGGCATCGCCCAGGGCTACGCGACGCTGGGCCGGATCGGCTTCAAGGATCACATCGACTACACCGCGATGGGCACTGTGACCAACCTGGCCGCGCGCCTCTGCGATGCCGCGCGCGACGGCCAGATCCTGGTGAGCCAGCGCGTCGCCGCCGGCGTCGAGGAGATGGCTGCTCTCATGGCGCTCGGCGAGATCACCCTCAAGGGCCTGACGCGCCCCGGCACTGTCCACGCAGTGACCGCACTGCGCTGAAGGCGTCGCTCGAAGCCGCACCGCGCAAGAGAACCGAGCTCACGAAATCGGTAAGCGATGGTGGCGAGACCAGTTCCATTCCGAGAAACTGGAATAAGTCCATCCTGTAGTTGAACCTCGTACTCTGCCGTGCAAATAAGTTGCACGCGCCATCCTTGACATATTCTTATCACCCACTTCGCTCCATTTTTTCGCACGATGATATCACGGGAAAAGCCGGAACTCGTACGGCGGTTGAGGCGCGCCGCCGAGACGGCAACTTACAGATAAACCGGAGGTAGATCGTGGCCGTAAAAACCAAATCGGATATCGAGCAGATCACCGCGGGCGTGGGAGGAACAATGGGGGCAGGCGGATCGGGCGTCGACGTGGTCAAGGGAAACGGCGGGTCGGTTAGCGATGTCGTGGGCGTCGACAAGATTCGCGACCTGCTGTTCGGCAATCAGATGCAGGATTACGACCGCCGCTTCTCCAAGCTTGAGGAGCGGTTCCTGCAGCGCTTCAAGGACATCGAATCCGAGACGGCGCGCAATCTCACCGCCTTTGAATCGAACGCGAAGAAGCAGGTGGAGTCGCTCGCAAGCCAGCTCCGGGAGGAGAAGGACCTGCGCGCCGACACCGACAAGGAAATCGAGCGGGCGATGCGCGAGCACAATCAGGCGCTGGAAAAGCGTCAGCGCACGACCTCGGACCAACTGAGCCAGCTCGAGCGCGACCTGACCGATCGCCTGACCCAGGAGGCGCAGTCGCTGCGCGAGGAGATCAAGCGCCGGAACGGCGAGCTTCAGCACGCGATCGAAAAGATGTTCGCCGAGCTCAGCAGCGTGAAGACCGACCGCAACCTGCTCGCGGGCCTCTTCGTCGAGGTCGCCAAGTGCCTGAACCAGGACGTGGGGCCGAAGAGCCTGGGCAAGACCGGCGACAGCTTGCGCGAGTGGCCGGCGAGCTGACGCGCGTCCCGCGGTGAGCACGTCCGCCGCCGTCACGCTTCGGGACCTGCTAAGTCCCCCGCCGAGCGCCGACGGCATCGACCGCAAGGCGCTGGCCGGGCTCCTGGTCGAGCTCGCGCACAACGTCAAGCCGGAGCAGGCCCCGGCGGTCGAGGGCGTGCCCCGGGTCGATCTGCGGCTCGACGAGCTGCGGCGGCTCGTGCTGGGCCGCGAGATCGAGCTGCTCGCGCGTCTCGGGGCGGTGATCGAGGATCCCGAGCAGCTTGCGGCCGCGGTCGGGCGCGTGCTGCCGACCGCCGTCGCGCATGCCACCGCCGATGAGCGCCTGGGGCAGGTGCTGACGCCCGCCTTCGAGAAGGCGACGCAGAGCTCGATCCGGAGCAATCCGCGCACGCTCATCAATATCCTCTATCCCCTGATCGTCCCGGCCATCCGCAAGGCGATCGGCGAGACGATCGACGACACGTTCCAGTCGCTCAATGAGTCGCTGAAGGCGAGCCTGACCTGGCGCGGGCTGAAATGGCGGTTCGAGGCCTGGCGCACGGGCACGACATTCGCCGAGACCGTCCTCAAGCACACGCTCGTCTACCAGGTCGAGCACGCCTTCCTGATCCACCATCACACGGGTCTGCTGATCGCCCATGCCGCGGCCGAGAACGCGGCGAGCCAGGATCCGCAGCTGGTCTCCTCGATGCTGATCGCGATCCAGGATTTCGTGCGCGATTCCTTCACCGGCGCGGAGCAGCAGGGGCTCGATACCCTGCGCTTGGGCGAGCTCCGCCTGTGGTCGGAGCGCAGCCCCTTTGCGACGCTGGTCGCCGTGATCCGCGGCAATCCGCCGGAAGAGCTGCACGCGACGCTCAGCCGCGTGGTCTCGCAGATCCATGCCGAGCGTCGCCAGGTGCTGGAGAGCTTCGACGGCGACACCTCGGGCCTCGGCGACATCGAGGCTCACTTGGCCGAATGCGCGGCGCTACGCCAGCAATCCACGAAATCGGCGCGCCGCGGCTTCCCCTGGCTGGTTGCGGCGGTGGGAGTGATGCTGCTCATGCTCGCGGGGGCGGGGGGCACGTGGTGGTGGCAGGAGACCGAGGCGCGGCAAGCCGAGCAACGGGCCTGGGCCGCGGCCCGGCAGGCCGAGCAGCGACTCTGGGCGGACGCGGTTGCGCGCCTCAAGACCGTGCCCGGCATCGTCGTCACGGAATCGGACATGCGCGACGGCAAGTTCAGTGTCGCCGGCCTGCGCGATCCGCTCGCCGCCGACCCGGGCCAGGTCCTCGAGCGGGCCGGCGTCGATCCCGCGCGCGTCGTCGGCCGGTGGGTCCCCTATCAGTCGCTCGATCCGGAATTCGCGCTGCAGCGCCTGCAGGTCTCGCTCGATCCGCCGCCGGCAATCAGGCTTTCGCTGGAGAACGGCCGGATCGTGGCGCGGGGGTCGGCGTCCTCCACCTGGCTCGAGCGCGCCCAAAGCGTCGGCAGGATGCTGCCGGCAGGCGGGCCCGAGCTCGATCTCTCGCAGGTGCTCGATCCCAATCATGGCGCGATCGCCAAGCTGCGCGACGCGATCGAGTCGCACGAGATCCATTTCAACAGCAACGAGCCGCTGCCGTCGCCGGGGCAGGACGCGGTCCTCGATCAGCTCGCGGCGGAGCTGAAGGAACTCGCCTCGCTCTCGGCATTGCTGCGGGTCAATACGCGCGTGACCTTGACCGGGCATTCCGACGACACCGGGCGCGGCACCTTCAACCTGTCGCTCAGCATGGCGCGGGCCGGCGTGGTCTTGACGATGGTGAAGAAGCGCGGCGTCGATCCCAATCTGCTGATCGTGAATGGCTCCGGACCGCTCGAGCCGCTGCAATCGGGGAGCACGGACGCCGCACGTTCCGCCAATCGCCGGGTCTCATTTGCAGTGGGTACCGAATGAACATGATGCCTCAAGCTTTGCAGAAGAAGGTCTGCGTTCTCGGCGGCTTCTCGGTCGGCAAGACCAGCCTGATCCGGCGCTACGTCGAGAGCATATTCTCCGAGAGCTACATCACCACGGTGGGTGTCAAGATCGACAAGAAGACGCTGGACCTCGCGGGGCGGCTGGTGAGCCTGATCCTCTGGGACGTCGCCGGCGAGGACGACATGGCGTCCTTCCGCATGACCTATCTGCGCGGCGCCGCGGGCTATCTGCTGGTCGCCGATGGGACGCGGCCGGCGACGCTCGATGTGGCGCTGTCGTTGCGCGAGCGGGTCGAGGCCGCCTGCGGTCCGCTGCCGTGCGCGCTGTTGGTGAACAAGAACGATCTCACGGAAGAGTGGACGATCAGCGGCACCGATCTCGAGGGCCTGCGGCAGAAGGGCTGGTGGGTGCGGCCCACCAGCGCGCGAACCGGCGAAGGCGTCGAGGACGCCTTCAAGGATCTCGCGGTCCGCGTCTCCAGCTGAGCCATGGACGAGCTGCCCGCGAGCGTCGCCCGGCGCCTGCAGGCGCTGATCTACGGCGAGCGGGCGGGCGCCTGGCTGCAGATCGACGGGGCCCTAGTTCTGGTCGCCGCGGGCGGGTATCTCGATGCTTATGGCCTGACGGCGCTGCGGCCAGGCGAGCCCGTGCTTCCGCAGGCGCTCTTCCTCGAGGGATTGCTGCCGCCAGTCGAGACGGAATTTTTCCTCCCCTCGGTCGAGCTTGCCAACGGGCGCGCCACCGATCTGCATCTCCATCTCGACGGCGATACAATCTGGGTGATCTTGCTCGAGATGACCGCCGAGCGCGATGCGGTCCGGCGCGTGCAGCAGAAAGCCTATGACATGACCCTGCTGCAAGAGCGCGAGGCGCGGCTCAATCGGCAATTGGAGGCGGCGAACGCCGCGCTTCGCGCGGCGCAGCGCGAGCTGGAAGTGTCTCACGAGCAGGTCCGGGCGCAGGCCGCCGAGCTAGCCGCCTGGAACCGGACACTCGAGGAGCGCGTCGCCACGCAGATCGATGAAATCGAGCGGATTGGCCGGCTCAAGCGGTTCCTGGCGCCGGCGCTCGCGGAGGCGATCGTGTCGTCCGGGAACGAGCGCATCCTGGAGAGCCATCGCCGCGACATCGCCGCGCTGTTCTGCGATTTGCGCGGCTTCACGTCCTTCGCCGAGAACGCGGAGCCGGAAGAGGTGATGGAGCTGCTGCACGATTATCACGGCCGGCTCGTGCCCCTCATCCAGGCCTCCGAGGGCACGCTCGACCGCTTCGTCGGCGACGGCATGATCGTCTATTTCAACGACCCGCTGCCGTGTCCCAACCCGGCCGAGCGCGCGGTGCAGCTGGCGGTCGCCATGCGCGAGGCGATGGTCTTGCTTGGCGCGACCTGGCGCCGGCGCGGCCATCAGATCGGCTTCGGCGTCGGCATCGCGCAGGGCTTCGCGACCCTGGGGCAGGTCGGGTTCGAGGGGCGGTTCGATTACAGCGCGGTCGGCACGGTGATCAATACCGCCGCGCGCCTCTGCGAGGCGGCGAAGGACGGCCAGATCCTGGTGACGTCGCGAATTGCGGTGGCGGTCTCCAACGCAGCGGACATCACGGAAATCGGCCAGCTCAGTTTCAAGGGCCTGAGCCGTCCGCTGGCGGTCTCGAACGTCGCGGCACTCAAGGTCGCCTGACGGCGGGATCGCGCCCGGAATTTCAGTACGGTTGCACCGCCTGCCAGTCCTGGAAACACTCTCGACGGAGGGATACCAGCCGGCTGGGTTCGCGCACCACCAGGCGTAGTTTGGGGAGTCGGCGAGGTCGCCGGGATAAGTCCAGATGACGCGAGGCCCATGCCGGATGCCGCCGTCGGCTCCGTCGTGACCTCGCCCGAGCATGGGAGCGTTGCTGCCGCCGGGGTGAGCTTGTGGCTGAGCGTCGGCCCGCGGCGATACCATGCCCACCGCAAGCAGTGCTGCGAGCGCAATCAAAGGGAGTTTCACGGCAATAGCATCCTTCATGGCTCACCTGCGCGCCTGTTGCGAGCACAGGCCTCGACGTGTTCCCTCGGATCACCGCTCGCCTGGAAATAGACGGACGACCAACATGGCTAAGCCGGTCATGCCCGGTTTTTTTCAAAGCGGCATTTTGTCAGCCATCAACTTCTTGTGTTCGACTACTCCGCTGGTGCGGCGGGGGTCACGGGGAGGGCGGCGGGCTTGGGGATGTTGAGCCAGAACGCGGACACAACTGCCGCCAGCAGCGCGAAGCCCGCGAGCGCGTAAAGCCCGCCGGCGAAGCTGTTCGTGCTCGTGCGCACCCAGCCGACGATCCACGGACCGAAGAAGCCACCGAGATTGCCGAGTGAGTTGATCCAGGCGAAGCTCGCCGCCGCGGAGCTGCCCGTCAGGAACATCGCCGGCATCGACCAGAACGGACCCTTGCTTCCGTAGAGGCCGATGGCCGCGATCGATATGCCCACCAGCGACCAGTAGGTGCCGACGCCGAGGCCCGCCACCATCAGGCCAATGGCCGCGATGATGCAGGCGCTGAAGAGCGTCCAGCGCCGCTCGTTCAGCCGGTCCGAGAGCCAGCCCCACGCCGCCATGCCGGCGCAGCCGCAGAGATAAGGCACCATGCTGGCCCAGCCGACCTGCATGTTGGTGAGCCCGATCTGCTTGACGATCTGCGGCAGGAAGATCAGCAAACCGAGGCTCGCGGTGACGATGCCGAAGAAATTGAGCGACAGCAGCAGCACGCGCGGGTTCCAGAAGGACTCCAGGAGACCGACGGTGCGTTCCGCCTCGATCCGGCGGCGCTCGTGCTCGAGTGTGCGCGAGAGCCAGCCGCGCTCGGCATCGCTGAGCCAGCGTGCCTCGGCCGGCCGGTCGGTCAGGATGAACGGCAGCAGGCAGCCGATGACGACCGTCGGCGCCGCCTCGGCGAGGAACATCCACTTCCAACCGGCGATGCCCCAGAGCCCGTCGAGCTCCATGAGCCCGGTCGAAAGCGGCGCGCCCAGCATCACCGCGCCCGGCAGCGCCAGCGTGAAGCCCGCGAAGATGCGCGCGCGATGCTGGTCCGGGAACCAATAGGTCAAATAGAGGAGCACGCCGGGATAGAGCCCGGCCTCGGCGACGCCGAGCAGGAACCGCACGGTCATGAAGCTCCAGGGACCCACGCAGAACGCCGTCGCCCCCGACAGGAGTCCCCAGGTCACCATGATGCGCGCGAGCCAGAGCCGCGCGCCCACCTTCTCGAGCACGATGTTGCTGGGCACCTCGAACAGGCAATAGCCCCAGAAGAAGGCGCCGGCGGCGATGCCGAAGATCGAGGGATCGAGCCCGAGCTCCTTGTTCATGGTGAGTGCGGCGAAGCCGACGTTGATGCGATCGATGTAGCAGAGGAAATAGATCAGCAGCGTCACCGGCAGCAGGCGCAGGTAGATCTTGCGCAGCGCGGTCCGCTCGAGCGCATCGGCCATCTTTGCCTCCCTGATTTTCCAAGCGCCGGTGTCCCGGCTTTTGTCGCAGCATAGCGCGGCTCATGCGGCGAGGCGAGGGCGTGGCAACCGCAGTGGCAATCGCACCGATTTGCCAATGCTGCACGTGAAGCAACGGCATGCACCGTCACCGTCACCATCACCATCATCTTTAAATAAAGAAGACCGCTAGTCGCCGGCTGGATCGACTCACTGCCGTCGATCCCGGCGAGGACGTCTCTAAATCCGCCTATTATAGAAAAAAGGCTGGGTAGCGATTCCGTAGCGGCCGGTTTGACTCCACCGCGCCAGCGGCGTCCCATGGGCGGGGAGCGATCGGCGGCCGGGAGGGCCCAAGCGAATGCTGACCATCGACGCGCAGGTGCACTGCTACGAGCGCAACCATCCGGGCCGGCCCTGGGCCGGTCATCTCCAGGGGCCGCCGCAGGTCACCGGCGACGAGATGGTGGCGGCGATGGACGCGGTCGGGGTCGACGGCGCGATCTTGGTCTCGCCCTACAGCATGTACCGCTATGACGCGAGCTACGCGATCGACGTCCAGGCCGCGCATCCCCGCCGGTTCGGATTGGTGAAGCCCGTGGATCCGACCGATCCCGCCGTCGCCGATACCATCGCCGAGTGGAAAGCAAGGAAGGGCACGGTCGCAATCCGGATCATGATGGCCCGCGGCGTCTCGGAAGATCCGGCCGATCCCGGCATCAACCGGGTGCTCGCCGCGGCCGCGCGCCACGCGCTTCCGGTCAATCTGCTCTGCTGGGGCCGCCTGGAGCAGGTCGATGCGCTGGCCAGGCGCAACCCGAGCACGATGCTGGTGATCGATCATCTGGGATTGCCGCAGCCGTTCGAGCCGCCGCCGCCGAAGGAGCCGTGGGCGGAGCTCCCGAAGGTCCTGGGGCTCGCGGCCCACGACAACGTCACGATCAAGATCAGCGGCGCCTGCACGCTCTCGCATGAGCCGTTCCCCTACCGAGATCTCTGGGATCCGCTCGCTCGCATTTTCGACGCCTTCGGCTTCGACCGATGCCTCTGGGGCACCGACTGGACGCGCGCGGTGGCGCTTTTGACCTACAAGGAAGGCGTCCAGGCGTTCCGCATGACCGATCGCCTGACCGACAGCGAGCGCGCGGCACTCATGGGCGGGACGCTGGCGCGCGTCTACGACTGGTCGCCCGCGAAAGCCTGAGCGCTCAGTTCGTCTTCAGGCAGCCGTTCCCGTCCGGCGATGTCCAGTTGGCGTCGCGGTCGACGCCGATGCGCGGATTGGGATCGGGCGGCGTGAACCAGGACGCGTCCTTCAAGCCGTACTTCGCCATGATCTTCACGTTCTCGCAGCTCGCCCAGATCTTCTGGATCTCGGCGTTCATGGCGTCATGGAGCGCCTTCTCCTCCTTGTTGACGCCGAAGATCACATTGTACTTCGTCGACATGATCGGATACTTCGCCCGCTCGGGCTTGAGCTCGACGCGGTGGATGCCCCATTCGGGATGCTGGTGGGCGGCATAATCGATGAGCGGCGGGTCGATCATGATGATGTCGACGCGGTCGGCGAGCAGGTCCTGCACGGCGCCGTCCGAGGTGTCGTAGAGCTTGACCTCGCCGATGCCCTCGACGGTCTTGAGCTCCGGCACCAGGGTGAAGCCGGTCACCGTGCCCACGCGCTTCCCCTTCATGTCGGCGAAGGTGCTGTAGTTGGTGGCGAGTTTCTGGGAGAGCGAGCTGCCGAAATAATAGATCGGGTCGGTCAGCAGCATGATCTCCGTGCGCGGCTTGATCCAGCCCATGGCGCCCAGCATGACGTCGAGCTTGCCTTGCTTGGTCGATTGGATGAGCGCCGCCCATTCCATCTGATTGACCTTGATCGTGAGGCCGAGGCGGTCCGCGACCAGCGTCATGATCTCGCCATCGGAGCCGGTAAGCTTGCCGTCCCGGGCGGAGGTCATGGGCATGTCGCCGTTGATCCCCACGTTGAGGACGCCCGGCTCCAGCGTCTTCACGGTATCGGCGCTCGCGCCCCAAAGCGCGAGCCCCATCGACACCAGGCCGGCGGTGACGCCCGCCAGAAACCCTGCTGCGCGCATGACGCACCTCCCTCTCAGCCTTTAGGACGCCGATGGTCGGACCTCCTCCGGTCGGTGTCAAACAACGGCGCAGGTCGGCACTGTCTCAGTTTGACGCCGACAGCAAATGGAAACACAAGATTTCCAGTGGTCGACGCTTTGCCCTCTTTTTCCCGAGCCCCGTCGGCAGCCCCCATGGCGTCATCTCATGGAGTATGCAGAAATGTTGGAATCCGAATTAAAAACCAAGTCGATGGTGAAGAGCCAGCTCGATTCGACGGCAATCGCTCTGATCTTTGGCGAGTCAGGTTGCGGCAAGACTTTTTTTGCGCTCGACCTCGCGCTCCA
>DATMMM010000406.1:0-5225 GCA_035569735.1 Allostellaceae bacterium
ACCGCCTTGGCGAGATAGACGAACCAGAACTTGCGCATGAAGAAATAGTGGAAGTGCATGTGGAGCTCGCGGCTGACGAAGGGATTATCGAACTCCTCGTTGGGGATCGAGATGGTGAGGCCGACGTTGAGGCCTTTGGCCTCGGAGGCGCCGCGGTTGGCCGCTTCCATGATGCCGGGGCCGCCGCCGGTGCACACGACGAAGCGGCGGCCGGCATCGCCGAGCTTCTTGGACCAATCCGTGAGCCGATGCGAGAGCTCGCGGGCTGCCTCGTAATATTCCGAGAGCTCGAGCGCGGTGCGCGCGCTCGCGATGTCGCCGCCACTGCGCTCCGCCTCCACTAAGGCCGCCTCGGCCGCCTCGCGCGATTTGAGCCGAGCCGAGCCCATGAAGACGATGGTGTCCTGCACCTGATAGCGCTGAAAGCGCGAGAGCGGCTCCAAGTATTCCGACAGGATGCGCAGCGAGCGCGCGTCCTTGCTCTCGAGGAATCGTTGGTTGTGGTAGGCCTTGGGCTGCCGAGTGTGAGGCGGTTCTGCCATAGCCGATCTCCATGCTGTGGCGGCGGTTCGCCTCAGTGAGGCATGCCTCGCCGCTCGAAGTCAAAGCCGCGAGCGCCCCGCGCAGCTCCTTACGGCGGCGACAGTGTCTCGACCGCGACGGGGTTGCGGGTGTCGATCATCAGCGTATAGCCGTCGCGCCAAGGACGGATGAGATCGGCGTAGTGCTCCGACAGCGGATTACCGGACTCGCCGGGCACGATCATGAAGTGGGCGTGATCGGGGTCGGCCATGTCGATCACCATGCGCAAGCCCGGGCCCAGCGTGTCGCGGTAAGGCTGGGTCGAGCCGCGCACGTCAAAGCCGCCGCGATTGATCGTGTCCTGTCCGCCGTCGGCCGGGATCGACGTGTCTACGTAGCGCCCGAGTATCGGCACCGCATCGAACACCCGGTGGTTGAACTCGGCCGGATGCGCGCGGCCCCAGCGCCACTCGTCCATGTCGGGGCCATAGGCGGCGGCGAGCTCGTCGAGCGCGCTCAGCAGCGCCCCGGACAGTTGCTCGGCGCAGGTTTTCGGCACGGTCAGGATACGGTCGTCGCACCAATCCTGATGTGCCGTCAGGATGCCGGCGATGGCCTCCGGACGCAGCGACCAGTAGTCGTCGAAGGCGGTGCCGAGCCGATTTGCGAATACGGCGCGGTTGAAGTCGCGCAGCCATGCCGTGAAGATCAGCGGCTCGACCTTGTCCTTGTCCATCCGCCGGTCCCAACCTTTGAGGAGCGCAATCGCCGCCCGCGCCTGCGGCGTGGTGGCGGGCGTGCTCAGCATCATGGGCAGCAGCTGCTCGGCCATCGGCGAATAGATGTCGCGCTGGATGGCGGCCATGCTGTCGAGCGAATGCTGCGCGCGTTGGTCGATCAGCGCCGCGATGCGCTCCGCGCGGTAGGGCGAGTCCCAGTCGCGTCCGAGGAAATACGGAAAACCGTCTTGCACCGGCTTGTTGTTGGCGGTGACGATGCGGCCCGCGGGGGGATCGAGCACGCGGGGCATTGCGTCAGATGGAATCCAGCCCGTCCAGTCGAACTCACCGGTCCAGCCGGGCGAGGGCACCCAGCCGTCGCCGCCGGCCCGGGTCGGCACCCGCGCCGGTGCCATGAAGCCGATGTGGCCGTCGACGTCGGCGTAGACCACGTTTTGCTCGGGCGCGCCGAAATTGGCGAGCGCGCTCTGGAAGCTGTCCCAATCGACCGCGCGGTTCATCTCCCAGAGCGCCTGCGGCGTCCGGTCCCCGTCCATGAGATAGCTCGCCTGCAGCGCCATGACATAGCCGGGCTGCGCCACCTGCTGCCCGGGGCGCGCGAGGTCGGAGATCACCGGCCCGTGCCGCGTCTCGCGGACCGTGAGTTGTACCGGCGGCGCATCCTTCACGGTGATGGTCTCGGTGCGTGTCTCGAATGGCCGCGATCCGTCGGGTGTCACGTATTTGCCGGGGTCGTCGGGATCCAGCTTCTCCACGAAAAGGTCGGAGACATCGCTGCCGGTGTTGGTGAGCCCCCAGGCGATGTGCTCGTTGTGGCCGACGAGGACGATCGGGGCGCCGGCCATGGTGCCGCCCTCGATCTTGTGCGCGGGTGTGGCGATGTGGACGAGATACCAGATGCCGGGAGCGTCGAGGCCGAGATGAGGATCGTTGGCCAGCACCGGCTTGCCCGAGGCGGCGCGGTTGCCCGCGACCACCCAGTTGTTGGAGGCCCGTACGGGCTCCTCCAGCGCCGGCATCAGCGCCAGCAGCGGCCCGAGCGGCAGGCTGCGGTAGATCGGCGCCATCGCGCTCAGGATCACCGGACCATCCTTGGGATAGCTGGGGTAGAGGATCGGCATCTCATCGGGCTTCACATGCTCGAGGATCCGGGCGCGCACGAGCTCGCCGCGGTAATTGCCGGCGAGCTGCCAGGCCATCAGCTTGCCCCAGATCAGCGTGTCCACCGCCCGCCACGGCTCGGGCCGGACGCGCAGCAGGTAGTACTCCGGCGGCAGCGCCCACCGCCGGTCCGCGATGAATGCGTTGACGCCCGCGGCGTAGGCCTGAAACGCCGCCTGCACCTCCTCGGGAAGCTCGCGGAGCTGCCGCTCGGCCGCGCGTGCCAGCCCGAGCGTGCGCATCATCTTGTCGGCATCGAGCGTGCGGGGACCGAACCACTCGGCGAGCCGCCCGGCGCCATAGCGGCGCTGCGCGTCCATCTGGAAGAGGCGATCCTCGGCATGGACGTAGCCGAGCGCGAAGGCGGCATCGAGGTCGTTCTCGGCGGTGATGGTGGGGATGCCGATCACGTCGCGCGCGATCCGCACCGGGGCCGTGATGCCCTGCACGATGCGCGCCGGCCGGAGCGGCGGCAGCGAGGAATGCAGCCACAGCAACCCCGAGAGCGCCGCGACGATCGGCGGCAGCAGGAGGACGATGAGAATGCGCCGGCCCATGCCGGTGACGCGCCGCACGGGCCTGCCCGCGATCAGCCGAGATTGAGGATGATGGTCTTCTTCTGCGTAAAGTGCTCGAGCATGGCCTCGAGCGAGGCTTCCTTGCCGAGCCCCGATTGCTTCACGCCGCCATAGGACATGTTCGCCTGCACCACCATGTTCTGGTTCACTTGGACCAGCCCCGCCTCGAGCCGGTGGCTCGCATCGAGCGCGGTCTTGAGATCGCGCGTCCAGATGGTGGCGGCAAGCCCGTAGTCGCTGTCGTTGGCCTGCGCCAGCGCGTCCTCGTAATCGCGGAATTTCATGACGCAGGTGACGGGGCCGAAGATCTCCTCGCGGCAGAGGCGATTGTCGTTGGCGACGCCGGTGAAGATCACCGGCTGCACGAAATAGCCGCGCTGCAGCTGGGGATCGCTCGGCATCTTCGAGCATTTGAGCGCCTGGGCGCCCGCGCTCTGCTCGCCGAGCGCGATATAGGAGCGCACTTTCTCGAATTGTTGCTTGGAGATGATGGTGCCGATGTCGGTCTGCTCGTCGAGCGGGTCGCCCATCTTCATGGCGTCCACCTTCGCCTTGAGCTCGTCGACGAAGGCGTCGTGGATCGCCTCGTGGACGAAGATGCGGCTTGCCGCCGTGCAGCTCTGGCCCTGGCGGGTGAAGCGCATGCCGATCACCGCGCCCGCCACCGCCTTCTCGAGATCGGCGTCGCCCATGACGATCATCGGGCTCTTGCCGCCGAGCTCGAGCGTCACGGGGATGAGCTTTTGCGAGGCCATCTTGTAGACGAGCTTGCCGGTCTCGACCGATCCGGTGAAGGTGACCTTGCCCACGCCCTTGTGCTCGACCAGCGGGGCGCCGCATTGCGGACCGTCGCCCGAGAGGATGTTGAGCACGCCCTGCGGCAGCACCTGGTTCATGATCTGGCAGGCGCGCAGCACCGCGAACGGCGCCTCTTCCGCGGATTTCACCACCACACTGTTGCCGGCGACCAGTGCGGGCGCAATCTTGAGCGCCATCAGCAGGAGCGGCACGTTCCACGGGATGATCGCGCCGACCACGCCGATCGGCTGGCGCAAGGTGATGGTGAGCGCGTCGGGCTTGAACGGCACGCTCTCGCCCTTGAGCTCCGAGCCGAGCCCGCCGTAGAAGGTCAGGATATCCGCGAACACCCCCGCCTCGACGCGGCTCTCGGTGCGGATCGCCTTGCCGGTCTCGAGCGTGATCAGCTTCGCGAGCTCCTCGACGTGGTCGCTGAGGACGCGGCCGCACTCCGCGACCAGACGCCCGCGCTCGCGTGCCGCCAGCTTCGCCCAGCTCTTCTGCGCCTTCGCCGCCGCCTTGACTGCGGCATCGACGTCCCCAGCGTCGCCGTCGGCGGCCTCGCCGATCTTCTCCTGGGTCGCGGGATTGACGATCGGGAAGCTGCGGCCGGTGATCGAGCCCACCATGCCGCCGTCGATCAGCATCCTGCCCGACATCTCGCGCGCGAGCTGATAGGGGTCGAGCACCGGTTGCAGGCGATTCTGAAGCATGGACGCAGCCTCCCATCGGGCAGAGCGGAATGAAGTCGGAGGGCCCAAGGGCCTCGGGCGATCGGGCCTTTTATACACGTCCTCAAACCGCCCGCCAGCCCCTTGGACGCGGAGACCAAATGGTCGCAGGCTGGTATCCTCAGCGAAATGAGTCGAACCGCCAAGACGCCAAGTATTCCGTCAATCGATCAGGCGACGGAGCCCGCCCCTCACGCGGACCGTATTGACGTCAGTCAGCACCCAACCGGCTTCCGGGCCCAATCATCTTGGCGCCTTGGCGTCTTGGCGGTTCGACTCCTGTCGCGTCACAGCCCCAGCTCGCGCAGCAGCTTCGCGCGGTCGGCGTCGAGGGCGGGGGCGGGCGGGCGCGTCGGCGGGTCGGCGAAGGCCGAGAGCTTGAGCGGATTGCCCGCCAGCTTGAGCGTGCCGGCTTTGGGGTCCTCGACCGTGATCAGCATGTTGCGCGCCTCCACCTGCGGATGCGCGAGGGCGCGGTCGACGGTGTTGATAGGGCCGCAGGGCACGCCGGCCTTGCCGATAATGTCGATCCACTCTTCCGCCGGCTTTGTCTTCAGCTCGCGCTTGATCTCGGCCCTGAGCGGCGCCTGGTTCCGGCAGCGGAGGTCGTTGGTGCGGTAGCTTGGATCCGCCGCGAGGTCGGGCCGGCCGATCGCGGCGCAGAGCTTCTGATAGAGCCCGTCATTCCCGGCGGC
>DATMMM010000407.1:0-2734 GCA_035569735.1 Allostellaceae bacterium
ACTGCGGGCGCATGGTGAACCCGCTCTTGGTCGATGGCCAAGTGATCGGCGGCCTCGCCGCGGGCATCGGCAACGCGCTCTTGGAGGAGTCGGTCTATGACGAGCGAGGCCAGCCACTGTCGGCGACCCTCGCGGATTACCACGTGCCCGGCGCCTCTGGGATCCCCGAGGTGCGCATCGTCCACATGGAGACGCCCTCGCCCTTCTCCGAATTCGGCATGAAGGGCGTGGGCGAATCCGGCGCCATCGGTCCGCCCGCGGCGATCGCCAACGCTATCAACGACGCGCTCCGGCCGCTAGGCGCGGAGATCCTGGAAACGCCGATGACGCCGAAGCGGGTGCTCGACGCCATCCGGGCCGCGAGGCTTCGCGCATGAAGCCGGTGAAGTTCGCCTACGAGCGGCCGGGCTCTCTCGACGAAGCTCTCCGGCTCCTGGCCGAGCACGCGGGACGGGCGCGGCTTCTGGCCGGCGGCCAGTCGCTCGGCCCCATGCTCAATCTGAGGCTTGCCACTCCCGAAATGATCATCGACATCGGCAGGCTTGGCGAGTTGCAGCGCGCGGAGACGGCCGACGGCGCGTTGGTCATGGGCGCCGGCGTCTGCCATGCCGATGTTGAGGACGGCCGGGTGCCGGATGTCGCGCGCGGCTTGCTCGGCCGCGTCGCCGCGGGGATCGCCTATCGGGCGGTCAGGAACCGAGGCACGATCGGCGGCAGCCTCGCCCATGCCGATCCCGCGGCCGACTGGCCGCCCGTCATGATGGCGCTTGGCGCGGAGCTCGATCTTCGGAGCACGCGATGGCGCCGGCGGATCGCAGCCACGGAACTCATAACGGGCGTGCTGTCGACGGTGCTCGAGCCGGACGAGATGATCGAGACGATCCGGATTCCGCACGCCGGCCAAGGGCTGCGCTGGGGCCACTACAAGATCAGCGCGAAGCCTGGCGATTTCGCGGACTCGCTGACGGTGGTGGTGATCGATCGCGACCGGGACGAAGCGCGTGTCGTGCTCGCGGGCCGCAGCCAGACGCCGGTGCTGCTGCCGCATACGGCTCGCGCGATCGCCGGCATGCTCGCCTGGTCGAGCGACCAGTCGTCGGCGATCTCGGCGGCACTGAACGCCGATTTGAGCCGGCACGGCATCACGCCGTCGCTGTCGCCGCACGACCGGGCAATCCATCTCGCGAGCGTCACCAGAGCGGCGCGGGAGGCCCTGACGTCGTGATGAAGATCAGCTTGATTCTCAACGGCGCCCCGGTCTCGGGCCAGGCGGAGCCGCGCACCTCGCTCGCGGATTTCATCCGGGAGGATCAGCGCCTCACTGGGACGCATGTCGGCTGCGAGCATGGCGTGTGCGGCGCCTGCACGGTCTTGATCGACGGTCGGCCGATGCGCTCCTGCCTGATGCTGGCCGTGAGCGCCGAGGGCCGCGACGTGCGCACGGTCGAGGGCTATCATGACGACGAGACCATGGCGGCGATCCGCCGCTCCTTCACCGAATGCCACGCGCTCCAATGCGGCTTCTGCACGCCGGGCATGCTGGCAACGGCCTATGACATCGTGAAGCGGCTCCCGCAGGCCGACCGGCGCCGGATCCGCTCTGAGCTCAACGGCAATCTCTGCCGATGCACCGGCTATATCGGCATCATCGACGCGATCGAGCGGACGCTCGATCACATCCATGGCGCCGACCGGCGGAACCGCAAGGAAACTCCATGAGCGCGCAACGCAAGACAGCCCTCAACCCGCCCGGCGTCGCGAAGCCGATCAGAGGCTACTACTCGAACTCAGTGCGGGTGACCGCGGGCCCGCTCCTCTTCATCGCCGGACAAGTCGCGCTCGACGCGGACGGCCATGTCGTGGGTCCGGGCGACGTGCGCGCTCAGACGGTGCAGGTGCTGGAGAACATGCGTGCCATCCTGCGCGCTCATGGCGCCGACATGTCGGACGTCGTGAGCGTCACGGTCTACGTGACCGACATCGGCGTCCTCGACGGGATCACCGACATCCGCATGAAATATTTTCCGGCCAACGGGCCCGCCAGCGCGATCGTGGAGATCGCGAAGCTCGCCATGCCCGAGCTGCTGATCGAAATATCCGCGGTGGCCGCGATTCCCTGAGCGGGAGAAATTCTCCGACCGAGATCAGGACGGGTGCAACAGCGCCCTCGTCTTTTGCACCCACTGGCTGTCGGGCACGCCGCAGTCCTCGTGCGTGTTGAAGTGGTTGCGCCCCTCCAGGATCAGCAGATTGGCGGGGCTGCCGGCATCCTTGAGCGCCGCTGTCATCCGCCGAGCCTGCGGAATGAGCTCCGGCAGATCTGCGGTTCCGCAAGTCACGACGAAGGGCGTGCGGTTTCCCTCCACATGCGCGATCGGGCTCGCCGCGCTGACATCCTCCGGCCGCGCCAGGAAAGCCGCGACCTTCTGGCGGCGCATGGGATCGTCGCTCGCGAGATCGAAGGGTGCGCTGACCGGGAGGCAGGCTCGAACGATGTCCGTCGGCAGGCCGCGTGCCTCGATGGCATCGCGCCGCAATGTCGCAAGAGCCGCCAGATGGCCGCCCGCGGAATGCCCACCGAGATAAACCCGGCGGGGATCGCCGCCCCAACGCGAGATATTGCGGACAATCCAGGCCAGCCCCTCGATGGTGTCGTCGAGTTGCGCCGGAAACTTGACCGTGGGCGCATGGCGATAGGAGAGCGCCACCAACACCGCGGGAAAAGCGGTCAGCA
>DATMMM010000408.1:0-2953 GCA_035569735.1 Allostellaceae bacterium
AAGGTCTTCAAATGAGCGGCGCCTCCGTGAAGTCCGGGAAAGCACCACCGGTCCTCGAGCGCCGGGCCGTCATGCGCGCGCTGGTGGCGGAGCGGGGAGACCTGCTGGTGGTCTCGGGGTTGGGATCAACCACCTACGATCTCGCCGCCGCGGGCGATCACCCCCTCAATTTCTATCTCTGGGGCGCCATGGGGGGTGCCGCGATGATCGGCCTCGGCTTGGCGCTGGCGCAGCCGGCGCGGCGCGTGCTGGTCGCCACCGGCGACGGCGAAATGCTGATGGGACTGGGCTCGCTCGCCACCATCGCCGTGCAGCGGCCGAAGAACCTCGCGGTCGTGGTGATCGACAACGAGCGCTACGCCGAGACCGGCCTCCAGGAGACACACACCGCCCACGGTTGCGATCTCCCAGCCATGGCGGCGGCGGTGGGGTTCGACAGCGTGCACGCCGTACGCAACGAAGCCGAGCTCGCCGCGCTGCTGCCGCTCTTGCGCCGAGCCCCCGGCCCACTCTTCGCGGCCATCAAGGTGACGCCGGACAGGCCGCCCTTCGTGCTGCCGTCGAACGACGGGGTTTACATCAAGAACCGGTTGCGCGAGGCACTGCTGGGCTGACTTAGACCTGTTCACGCAAGGGAGCTCGCCGGAATCGGACTCGGTCGGCGGAAGCCGATTTCGCGCGCCGCGCATTTTGTGGATGATGCGCCCATGGAGCCGAGGCTCAGTCTCAACATCGAGGAATGCGAGTGGGCGCGGATCGCGCGCGATCCCGCGTACGACGGTCGGTTCTTCATCGGCGTGCGCACCACGCGGATCTACTGCCGTCCGGTCTGTCCAGTGCGCCCCGCTAAACCCGAGAACGTCCGCTTCTACCCGAGCGCCGCCGCGGCGGAGGCGGCGGGCTTCCGTCCCTGCCTGCGCTGCCGGCCGGAGACCGCACCCTTCTCCCCGGCCTGGAAAGGCTCGCTCGCCACCGTCGAGCGCGCGGTGCGGCTCATCGAGCAAGGTGCCCTCGACGAGAGCGGCGTCGAGACGCTGGCGGCGCGGCTCGGCGTGGGTGGGCGCCATCTCGCGCGACTCTTCGCCAAACATCTCGGCGCAAGCCCGTTGCAGGTCGCGCAGACCGCCCGCGTGCAGCGCGCCAAGCGCCTCATCGACAGCACCGATCTCACTATCTCAGAGATCGCCTTCCGCGCGGGCTTCACCAGCCTCCGGCGCTTCAATGCGGTCTTCGCCGCGGTCTACCGCAGGCCGCCGAGCGAGCTCCGCCGCGGCATCCGCATTCAAGGAGCGTCGGAGCACATCACGCGTACCGGGGAACCGCTACGGCTGTAGGCGGTCAGCCCGGGTGGGCAGCGGCGGTCGCGGCGGCGAACACGGCGAGAGGCTTCGGCGCGGCGTAGTCCGGGAACACGCCCGCCAGCGAAGCGCCAGGGCCGCCGTGCGCAGCGAGCACCTCGCTCAGCACCTGGCGATAGTCGGTCGCCACGGAGAGATCGACGCCTTCGTCCAGCTTGTCGGTCGCGAGGCCGGGCCAGCGGCCGTAGAACCGCCCGCCCTGCACGCCGCCGCCCAACACCATCATCACGCCGGCTCGACCGTGATCGGTGCCGTTGCTGCGGTTGGAGCGCAAGCGGCGACCGAACTCGCTCACCGTCACCAGAATGAGCCGGTCGTGAAAGCGCGCCATGTCGGCGTAGAAAGCGCCGATGCCCGCCGACAGCCGCTCGACGCAATTGCGAAACCGGCCCGGCTGGTTCTCGTGGGTATCCCAGCCGCCGATATCGGCGGTGGCCACCTGCAGGCCGATCTGCATCTTGGCGAGCTGCGCCACCGTGCGGAGCGCGCGGCCGAGATCGCCGCCGGGCTCGTAGACGGCGCCGTTCTCCGGCACGTAGGCGACCGGCTTGTTCTGGGCGTCCCTGGCGATGCGGCCATCGATCGTCGCCATCGCCTGCAAGGTCGTGCGGCCGGCGGCGCCAACCGGACCCGAGGCTCCGCCATAGAGCTTCGCGAGCACGGCACCGACCTGCGGCCCGCCCGGCGCGCCGAAGCCGCCGCCGAGATCGGGGATCGCGAGACCGGCGGCGCCACCCAGGAACTCGCTGCTGATGCCGCCGGAGGCGGCAATGCCGCTCGCGGGCGCCGCGGCGCCGATCGCCTGCAGATACCGCGCAAGCCAGCCGGAGTTGCTGTGCGCCAAAGCGGCCTGGCCGGCGACACCATGCTCCATCATGTCGATGGCGACGAAGTGGCTGCGGGTCTCGTCGGTGAGGCCCGCCGCATGCACGAAAGCGAGCCGCCCTGATTTATAGAGCTCCGCGAGGCCGGTGGCGGAGGCGTGCAAGCGGAAATCGATTTTCGGATCGGGCCCGTGCTCGAGCGGATGACCGGCATCGGGGCCTTCCGATTGAACGCGCAAGTCGGAGGCGCGGGCCTCGATGAAGGTCGGATCGGTCGCGGGCGAGATCAGGTTGAGCCCATCGCAGCCGCCCCGCAGATGCACGATCACCAGCAAGCCGCGGTCGACGCCGTCGGCCGCGAAAGCGAGGTGCTGGAGTCCGGGAGAGCCGAGCAACGGCGCCGAGAGGAGCGCGGATTTCAGCAGCTGGCGGCGCGAGACGGACATGGCGGGGCTCATACCGTCTGAAAACCCGGGCTCATCGCGGCAACCGCCGCGGTGCGCGCGAGCCGCTTGCCGAACTCGGGATTCGCCGGCTCGATCGGCTGCTCCGGCGGCCAGCCCAGCCCCTCGACGAGCGCCTCCACCGTGGCGGGCGGCGCCGAGCCTTCGAAGGCCGCGAGAAACCGCGCCGCCATGCCGCGCGGCGTAGCGACGCCATTGGCCAGGACCGGGAAGCTTCCCGTGCCCCACCAATTCTCCGCGATGCCGAGCACGAGCGCCCAGCGGTGACGCATGCTGTTGGCGCCGAGGAAATACGCGTTCTCGTCGG
>DATMMM010000409.1:0-2339 GCA_035569735.1 Allostellaceae bacterium
CTGCAGTCCTCTCAGCTCCAGCACGTCCAGCAGAGCCACCAGAACTTCATCAACCTCGCGCAGACAGACATCCAGGGCCTGGAATCCGTGGATCCCGCCACGGCGATCACCCAGCTCAATCAGGTCGAGACCGACCTCCAGGCCTCCTACCAGTCGATCAGCGCGCTCCAGCAGCTGAGCCTGGTGAATTACCTGAAATAGCGCGCGCCCCCCGAAACCCGGAATTAACCGAGTTCCCCCGATACTGATGCCCGCGGCCGAGCTGCGCCGCCAGGGTACTTGCGAGGTCCCGTCGATGCCGCCCAGCCCAACCGTTTCGCTTCTCGATCGCCTGCCCGCCAAGCGCCGCTCTCCGGCGGTGCCGGCGATCGCCGATGGCGCGAGCCGCGCCTTCGACGACGGGCTCAAGGAGGCGATCCGCATCTTCGACAACGCCTCGGTGCTGATCACCGGCGGCACCGGCTCCTTCGGCCGGCGGCTCGTGGAGACCCTGCTCCGGCACGGCAAGGCCCGGCGCGTGATCGTGTTCTCGCGCGACGAGTTCAAGCAGTACGAGATGCAGCAGCAGCTCTCGGCTCTGCCGAGCGAGTCCATGCGCTTCTTCATCGGCGACGTCCGGGACGGCGATCGCCTCGACCTCGCCACCCGCGAGGTCGACTACATCGTCCACGCGGCCGCGCTGAAGCACGTGCCAGCCGCCGAGTACAATCCCTTCGAGTGCATCCGCACCAACGTCTCGGGCGCGGAGAACGTGGTGCGCGCGGCGCTCCGCAACGGCGTCAAGAAGGTGCTGGCGCTCTCGACCGACAAGGCCGCCAACCCGATCAACCTCTACGGCGCCAGCAAGCTCGCCTCGGACAAGATCTTCATCGCCGCCAACAACCTGAGCGGCTCGGTCGGCACCCGCTTCGCGGTCGTGCGCTACGGCAACGTCGTGGGCTCCCGCGGCAGCGTGATCCCGTTCTTCCGCAAGCTCCTTGCGGAGGGCGCGGATCATCTGCCGATCACCGACGAGCGCATGACGCGGTTCTGGATCACGCTCCAGCAAGGCGTCAATTTCGTGATCACCTCGATCTTGAGCATGCAGGGCGGCGAGATCTTCGTGCCGAAGATCCCGAGCATGCGCATGCTCGACCTCGCGCGCTGCCTGGCGCCCGATCTGCCGACCCGGGTGGTCGGCATCCGTCCCGGCGAGAAGCTGCACGAGGTAATGATCACCGAGGACGATTCCCGCCTCACCCTCGAGCTCGACGACCGCTACGTGATCGAGCCCGCGTTCCGCTGGTGGCAGCGCGACTCCTATCTCGCCCGCGGCGCCAAACCCGTGCGCGACGGGTTCCGCTTCGCCAGCGACACCAACCAGGATTGGCTCGACGAGCCGCGCCTCCTCAGCCTGCTCGAGGAAGCCGGCGCATGAGCGCCTTGCCGCCGCCGGTCCTGCCCTACGGCCGCCACGCCATCGACGAGGACGACATCGCGGCGGTGCGCTCGGTGCTGTGCGGCGACTGGCTCACCACCGGCCCCGCCGTCCGCCGCTTCGAGACGGCGCTCGCGGAGCGCACGGGCGCTGCGCACGCCGTCAGCTGCGCCAACGGCACCGCGGCGCTGCACCTCGCCTGCCTCGCGCTCGACCTCAAGCCCGGCGAGGCCGTCATCGTGCCCGCCATCACCTTCGTCGCCACCGCCAACGCCGCGCGCCTCTGCGGCGCCGAGGTGGTGTTCGCCGACGTCGATCCCGAGACCGGTCTCATGGAAGCCGCCCATCTCGCCGCGGCGATATCCGAGGCGGAGCGCCGGGGGCTGAAAGCGCGCATCGTCTTCCCCGTGCATCTCGCCGGGCAATGCGCGGACATGGCGGCGATCGCCCAGCTCGCGCGCGCCCACGGCCTCGCCATCGTCGAGGACGCCTGCCACGCGATCGGCACGCTCGAGCGCCATTCCGACGGCAGCGAGGTCGCGGTCGGCGCCTGCGCCCACAGCGACCTGACCGTGTTCTCCTTCCATCCCGTGAAGACCATCGCCGCCGGCGAAGGCGGCGCGGTCACCACGCAGAGCGCGGCGCTCGCCGAGCGGCTGCGCCGGCTGCGCGGCCACGGCATCCTGCGCGACGAGACCATGTTCGAAGATCGCGTCGAGGCCTTCGAGCAGGCCGTGGTCAATCCCTGGTACTACGAGATGGTTGAGCTCGGCCTGAATTACCGCTTGAGCGACATCAACTGCGCGCTGGCCCTGAGCCAGATGCGGAAGCTCGACCGGTTCGTGGTGATCCGCCGCGCGCTCGCCGCGCTCTACGACACGCATCTCGCGCGCTTTGCGCCGATCCTGCAGCGCACGCGCCG
>DATMMM010000410.1:0-5882 GCA_035569735.1 Allostellaceae bacterium
ACGCCCTTGTGCACCGGGAAATGCTTCTTGAGCCCCTCGACCTCCAGTAGAGCTAGCGGTGCGCTCATGCGACGAGCCGTGCGCTCTCGAAGCAGGCGGCGTAGTGGCCCGGGTTCTTCTCCTCGAGCGGGGGCGCCGCGCGGCGGCAGCGCTCGACGGCGAAGGCGCAGCGCGGCGCAAAGGCGCAGCCCCCCGTATCTCCTCGCGCAGGGACGGCACCACGCCGGGAATCTCCGCAAGGCGAGGCACGTCCGTTCGGCCGATGGTGGCGCCGAGCCGCGGCACAGAAGCGAGCAGCCCCAGCGTGTAGGGATGACGCGGCTTAAGGAAGAGATCGAGTACCTGCGCCTCCTCGACCTTCCGCCCGGCATACATGACGACGACGCGCGACGCCATCTCCGCGACGACGCCGAGATCATGGGTGATGAGGATGATGGCGGCGCCGCTCCGCGCCTTCATCGCGCGCATCAGATCGAGGATCTGCGCCTGAATGGTGACGTCGAGCGCCGTCGTGGGTTCGTCGGCGATCAAGAGCTTGGGATTGCAGGCGAGCGCCATGGCGATCATCACGCGCTGGCGCATGCCGCCCGAGAGCTCGTGCGGATATTGCCGCGCGCGGCGCTCGGGCTCGGAAATGTTGACGAAGCGCAGCATCTCGACGGTGCGCGCCGCCGCGGCGGCACGGTCGAGGCCCTGATGCAGCATCAGCGTTTCGCCGATCTGGCGCGAGATACGGAGCACCGGATTGAGCGAGGTCATCGGCTCCTGGAAGATCATGGCGATCTCGTTGCCGCGGATGCTCCGCATCTCGGCCTCGCTCGCCTCGAGAAGATCGCGCCCGGCGAAGCGGATGGCGCCGCCGACGATGCGGCCGGGCGGCGACGGCACGAGCCGCAGGATCGAGAGCGCAGTGACGCTCTTGCCGCAACCGCTCTCGCCCACCACCGCCAGGGTCTCGCCAGCGCCGACATCGTAGGAGACGCCGTCCACCGCGCGCACGACGCCGTCGCGGGTGAAGAAATGCGTGCGCAGATCCGCGACAGCGAGGAGCGGCTCGGGCGCGTCGCTCACAGCCGCCGCGCCAGCCGCGGGTCGAGCGCGTCGCGCAAGCCGTCGCCGACCAGGTTCACCGCCAGCACCGTCAGCGAGAGGAAGGCGCCTGGGAAGAGCACCAGATAGGGCTTGATCTGAAAATAGCTGCGGCCTTCCGCCATCATATTGCCCCAGCTCGGGATCTCGGGCGAGGTACCCGCACCGATGAAGCTCAGCACCGCCTCGGTGATCATCGCCGCGGCGCAGATGTAAGTAGCCTGCACCAGCAGCGGCGCGATCGTGTTGGGGAGGATGTGGCGGAGCAGCGTGCGCCAGAAGCCGGTGCCCGCCGCCACCGCCGCTTCGACGAAAGGCTGCTCGCGGAGCGAAAGCACGACGCTCCGGACCAGCCGTGCCACGCGCGGCACCTCGGTGATGGTGATGGCGAGGACGACGTTGCCGAGGCTCGCCTTGGTGAGCGCCATGAGCGCGATCGCGAGCAGCACCGGCGGCACCGACATGAGGGCGTCCATGACGCGCATCACCACGAAGTCGAGGCGGCGCACGAAGCCGGTGACGAGACCGATGGCAAGCCCGAGCGCGGTGCCGAACATCGCCACCGAGAGACCGACGGTGAGCGAGACGCGGGCGCCGTAGAGCGTGCGGCTGTAGACGTCGCGGCCGTAGCTGTCGGTCCCGAACCAGTAGAGCTCGGACGGCGGCCGGAGACGCTTCACCGGCGCCACCGCCAGCGGATCGACGGTGCCGAGATAGGGCGCGAGCAGCGCCATCGCCGCCATCGCCAGGAGCAGCATGACGCCGATCATCACCGTCGGATGCCGCCGCGCTGTCTCGCCAAGCCAATGGCGCTGGACGATCGGGGCGATCTCGGCGGGCGCCAGCGCCATGCTAGAACCGCACGCGGGGATCGAAGAAGGTGTAGCTCACGTCAACGAGAAGATTGATAACGACGTAGACCGCCGAGAGGACCAAGGTCACGCCCTGGATGATCGGGTAGTCGCGGCGGAGGATGGCGTCGACCGTAAGCCGGCCGATGCCGGGAATGGCGAAGACCGTCTCCGTGACGATGACGCCGCCGATCAGCAGCGCGATGCCGCTGCCGATCACGGTGACGATCGGGATCGCCGCGTTGCGCAGCGCGTGGCCGACCAGCACCTTGCCCTCGGTAAGGCCCTTGGCCTGCGCCGTGCGGATATAGTCCTGGCTCAGCACCTCAAGCATGGCGGCGCGGGTGATGCGGGCGATGAGAGCGCCATAGATGAGGCCGAGCACGATGCTCGGCAGGATGAGATGCTCGATGAAGGGCGCGAAGCCCTCGCTGAGGCTGGCGTAGCCCTGGACCGGAAGCCAGTCGAGCCAGACCGAGAAGCAGAGGATGGCGATATAGGCGAGGACGAAGGACGGCACGGAGAATCCCAGCACGGCTACGACCATGACGAGACGATCGATCCAGCTCCCGACCTTCGACGCCGCGATGACGCCCAAGGGAATGGCGAAGCTCAGGGTAATGATGAGAGCAATTACCGTCAGCGACACGGTCGGTCCGACGCGCTGCCCGATGAGCGTCGTCACAGGGAGGTTGGTGAAGATCGAGGTCCCAAGGTCGCCCTGCAGCACGCCCCACGCCCAATGGCCGAAGCGCACGAGGAAGGGATCGTCGAGCCCGAGCTGGCGATGGATGCGCGCGATGTCGTCGGCCGTCGCGAGATCGCCGGCGATCGTCGCCGCGGGATCGCCCGGCGTCAGATAGAGCAGCGAGAACACGAAGAACGCCACGAAGGTCATGACGAAGACGGTGGCGACGAGGCGGCGGACGACGTAAGCGAGCATGTGCTAGGCCGTCCGCGCGTTCGGGGGACTCGTCACGAAATCATGATTGCCGTTCCCGCGAAAGCGGAAAGCCAAAGCTTCAGGTCTCCGTCGCCCGCCCTGGGTCCCTGCTTGAGCGGGGAAGGCGGCTGCAGCTGGTTTCATCGCGCGAGACCGAACCGCTAATTCTTCTCCACATTCCACAGGAAGACCACCGGTGCGATCGTCACGCCCTTCAGGTTCTTGCGGAAGGCCGTCGGAATGACGAATTGACCGGTCGGCACGAACGGCACGCTGGCGAAGGCTTCTTCCTGGGGCTGCTGCGCGATCTTCTGCTGCGCGGCGAGGTCGGGCGCCTCCATCCATTGCGCGTGGAGTGCCTCGAGCTTGTCGTCGGTGGGCCAGCCGAACCACGCCTTCTCTCCGTTGGCTCGGAGCGGGAAGCTGAGCGCGGGATTGAGCATGTCGGGACCGACGAACCAGGTGAAGAACACGCTCCAGCCGTTCTTGTCGACGGGCTGGCGGCTGGCGCGGCGCGTGATCAGCGTTCCCCAATCCATCGCCTGCAGGTCGACATTGAGGCCGATCTCGCGCATCTCGGCGGCGACGACGTTGGCCTGCGCGTTGACGATCGGTTGGTCGGTGGCGGAGAGCAGCACGATGCGCTCGCCGTTGTAGCCGCTCTCCTTGACGAGCTCCTTGGCCTTGGCGAGGTCGCGCTTGCCCTTGAGCGGCGCCGCGCCCGCCTCGCTCGCCATCGGCGTGCCGCAGGTGTAGACGGAATAGCAAGTCTTCCAGTTGTCGGGATCGCCGGCGAGCGCCGTCATCACGTCCTGCTGGTTGACGATGTAGAGCATCGCCTGGCGGAGCTTCTCGTTGTTGAAGGGCGGCTGCAGCTGGTTGAAGCGCATGACGCCGATGCTGCCCAAGGGATCGACGTTGGCGACGGTGATGTCCTTGTTCCGCTGCAGCTGCGGGACGAGGTCGGGCGGCAGCTGCTGCCACCAGTCGACCTCGCCGGCGCTGAGCGCGTTCGCCGCCGTGGCGCTGTCGGGGATATAGACCCACTCGACTCGGTCGACTTTCACCACCTTACCGCCTGCGGCCCAGCTCGGCGGCTCCTTCCGCGGCACGTAATCCGGGTTCTTGACATAGACCGCCTTGTTGCCGGGAACCCACTCCTCCTTCACGAATTTGAACGGGCCCGAGCCGGTGGCATCGGTGATCTGCGTATTGGCGTCGGTCTTGGCGATGCGCTCAGGCATGATGAAGGGCACGTTGCTCGAGAGCTTGCCGATGGCGTCGAGGAGCAGCGGGAACGGTTTCTTGAGCACGATCGAGAAGGTCTTGTCGTCGGCGGCCTTCATCTCGCCCACGGTCTGGGCCATCGCCTGGCCAAGGCCGTCGCGCTTCATCCAGCGCGCGAGCGAGGCAATGCAGTCGGCGGAGCGCACCGGCGTCCCGTCATGGAACTTGAGGCCTTCGCGCAAGGTGAAGGTGTAGGTGAGCTTGTCGTCGCTGAGCTTCCACGTATCGACCATCTGCGGCTGAGGCTTCAGATGCTCATCGAGAGCAAAGAGCGTGTCGTACACCATGTAGCCGTGATTGCGGGTAATATAGGCCGTGGTCCAGATCGGATCGAGGCTCCGGAGATCGGCCTCCGGGATGAACTTGATTGTCTTGCCCGTTGATTGGGCAGATGCCGCCCCGGCGAGCAGGCTCGCCGCCACCACCGCCGACGCCACGCGCAGCAGCCCTGCCCACATCAGTCGCATGATGAGCCCTCCCTGGTTGCGCCGCGATTCCGCCGTCGTTTCTGCAAATTTGGTGCCGCGCACCTTACGGCAGGGCGCCGCCCGCAACAAGGCAACCGGGACCTGGCGCCCGCTTGTCGGCGGGCCGGTGCCGATAGGACGCAACTTCCGCTGCGGGCGGTGAGGGCTATTTCGTGCTCCCTATGGAACGGCGGCTTTGGCGCCCACTGCGGCCCTTCCCGAGGCGACACCACAAGGCGCGCTCTCCGCCCAAAGGCGAAGTTGCTGGCGCCGAGAACGTTAGGTCACTGTCGACCGAGGCCGTGTGTGTTTCCACACAAGCTGGACCCTTTGCGGCCCTTCAAGATCGGCCCGATGAACGAGCGGTAAGCGCGAGAAAGCGGTCTTCGGCTGAAGGCGGAGGATCACCGGAATCGGACTCTCTGTCGACGATCCAAGATCAGTCAGGATAAAGAAATCGAAAAGGCCATGTTCGCGTTAGTCGACCTCTGCTTTTTGAGCGCAGCCAGAAGCAGGGGCGATCACGCCGTCCTCAGCGCCCGCCGCGCGGCGCCGGAGCTCGCCATGACCACCACCATCAGAAACACGCCGCGCACCACCGACTGCCAATAGGCGCTGAGGCTGATCCAGCCGAGACCGTTCTCGAAGTTCAGCACGTTGAAGATGAGGCCAAGCAGAAGGACGCCGGCGAGCGTGGTCGCGACCGAGCCGACGCCGCCGGTCAGCAGCGTTCCGCCGACCACGACCGCGGCGATCGAGAACAATTCCCACCCCACCCCTTCCGCCGGCTGGCCGGCGCCAAACTGCGCCGCCAGGATCACCCCGGCGAGGCCGGCGAACAGTCCCGACTGCACGTAGGTCAAGAACTTCACCCGGTCGACCGGCAGGCCCATCAGGCGCGCGGCCTCCTCGTTGCCGCCGACCGCGAGCACATGGCGCCCGAAGCTCGTGAAGTTGAGCACGACCGAGCCGTAGACGTAAGCCGCCGCCGCGATCCAGGCCGGCGTCGGAAAGCCGAGAAAGTCCCCTTGTCCGAGCCAGGTGAAGTCGGTGTCGTAGGATACCGAGACCGACTGGTTGTGCGCCAGCAAAAGGCCGGTTCCGCTCGCCGCCAGCATGCCGGAAAGCGTGGCGATGAACGGAAGGATCTTCATCCTCGTGACCATGAAGCCGTTGATCAGGCCGACGGCGAGCCCAGCGGCGAGGCCGCCGAGCAGCCCAGGAAAGAGGCCCAAGGGCGAGAGC
>DATMMM010000411.1:0-24045 GCA_035569735.1 Allostellaceae bacterium
CTCGCTGGTCGACGATCTGGACAAGGACACCGTCGACTTCCAGCCCAATTACGACAATTCCGAACGCGAGCCGGTGGTGCTGCCGGCGCGGTTCCCGAACCTGCTGGCGAACGGCGCCAGCGGCATCGCGGTCGGCATGGCGACCAGCATCCCCCCGCACAATGTCGCGGAGCTCTGCACCGCATTGGTCCATCTCGTGAAGCACCCGCGCGCCTCCATCGCGGATCTGCTCGCCCACGTGCCCGGCCCCGATTTCCCGACCGGCGGCGTGCTGGTCGAGGCGGCTGAGGCCGTTCGCGAGGCCTACGCGACCGGGCGCGGCAGCTTTCGCCTGCGCGCCCGCTGGGAAGTGGAGAAGCTCGCGCACGGCGTCTTCCAGGTGATCGTGACGGAGATGGCCTACCAGGTGCCGAAATCGCGCCTGGTCGAGCGGATCGCGACGCTCCTCGAGGAGAAGAAGCTGCCGCTGCTCGCGGATGTGCGCGACGAGTCGACGGACCAGGTCCGCCTGGTGCTCGAGCCCAAGAGCCGAAACGTCGATCCCGCGGTGCTGATGGAATCGCTGTTCCGCGCGACCGAGCTCGAGGTCCGCGTAGCCCTTAACCTCAACGTGCTCGACGCCCAGGGCGTACCGCGAGTGATGAACCTCAAGGAAGCGCTGCAGGCCTTCCTCGACCATCGCCGCGTCGTGCTGCAGCGTCGGAGCCGGTTCCGGCTCGAGGAGGTCGCGCGGCGGAGCGAGATCCTGCACGGGCAGATGGTCGTCTATCTCAACCTGGACCAGGTCATCAAGCTGATCCGGGAGAGCGAGGATCCCAAGGCCGGGCTGATGAAGCGCTGGAAGCTCAGCGACATCCAGGCCGAGGCGATCCTGAACATGCGCCTGCGCGCTTTGCGCAAGCTCGAGGAGATCGCGATCCGCAAGGAGATCGAGGCGCTCGCGGCCGAAGCCAAGGACCTGAAGGCGCTGCTCTCCGACGAGAAGCGGCAATGGAAGACGGTCGCCGCCGATATCGCCGAGATCGGCAAGCAGTTCGGTCCGGAAACCGCGCTCGGGCGCCGCCGCACCGAGATCGGCGAGCCGCCGCCGGAGCTGCAGGTGCCCGTGGAGGCGCTGGTGGAGCGCGAGCCCTGCGTGGTGATCTGCTCGGAGAAGGGCTGGATCCGCGTGGTGCGGGGCCGGAACGTCGCGCTGGGCGAGCTCAAATACAAGGAGGGCGACGCTCCGCGCTTCGCGGTCGAGGCCGAGACCACCGACAAGCTCCTGCTGTTCGCCACCAACGGCCGCTTCTACACGCTGACCGTTGACAAGCTCCCGGGCGGCCGCGGCCACGGTGAGCCCTTCCGCCTGATGATCGACCTCGGCAACGAGCACGACGTCGTGTCGCTCCAGCCCTTGAGGCCCGGTCTCAAGCTCCTGGTCGCCGCCAGCGACGGCCGCGGCTTCGTCGTCGCTGCGGATGAAGCCGTGGCGCAGACCCGCGCCGGCAAGCAGATCCTCAATCTGGGCGAGGGAGCGGCGGCGCGCGCAGCGGCGCCCGTCCTCGGCGATACCGTGGCAGTGGTCGGCGAGAACCGAAAGCTGCTGCTGTTCCCGCTCGCGGAGGTGCCGGAGATGGCGCGCGGCCGCGGCGTCATCCTGCAGCGATACAAGGACGGCAGCCTCTCGGACCTGAAGGTGTTCACCCGGAGTGAGGGCCTGACCTGGCGGCGCGGCGATCAGACCCGAACCGAGACCGATCTCCGTGCCTGGATCGGCACGCGCGCCCAATCGGGCCGCATCGTCCCCAACGGCTTCCCTAAGACCATTAAGTTCAGCTGAGCCATGGCCGAGCCCACCATTCTCGATGCCAAGGGACTGCGCTGCCCTCTGCCGGTGCTGAAAGCGCGCAAGGCGATGAAGGACCTGCCGGTGGGCGGCATCCTGCGTGTTCTCGCGACCGATCCTGGCGCGGTCAAGGACTTCGAGGCGTTTTGTAAGACAACAGGTTATCGGCTGGTCAGCTCGACCCAGGCCGGTGATATCCTGACCTTCAATATCGAGAAGAGCGTCTAGCTAATTGCTTTTGCTGACATCTTCCGGGATCGGTAAGCCGGCCTCGCGATAGTAGCTCTCGGCGCCGGGATGGAGCGGCACAACAACGCCTTGGAGCGCGGTCTCCAACCGGATCCTCAGGCCCATGGGATGGCCCTGGTCGAGGATCCTGCGATTGCCCTCATGCCAAAGCGCCCGGGTGATGCTGTGGACGAGCTCGTCGGGGACATCCGCGCTCACGATCCAGAGCGCGCGGGTCCCGAGGGTCGGCGTGGGCTCGTCGATGCCGGGGTAAGTGCCGGCCGGGATCGTATCCGCGGCGAAGAACGAATATTTGCGCGTGAGCCGGTCGGCGATCTCGCCGCTGAGCGGGATGAGCCGAGTGGGCGTGGTCGTCGCGAGTTCGGTGATCCCCGGCACGGGGTAGCCACCGAACAGGAAAAACGCGTCGAGCTCGTCGTGCCCCAGCGCGGCGGCGGCGAGCGACAGGCTGCGGTAGTCGACCTTCAGGTCCTTCTCGGCGAGGCCGGCGGCCTCCAGGATCAGCCGGGCGTCGACCAGCGTGCCCGACTCTTTCTCGCCCAGCCCGACGCGCTTCCCCTTGAGATCCTTGATGCCGGCGATCGCGCCATCCGCCCGGACCACCAGATGCACGCTCTCGGGGAACAGCGCGGCGATCACGCGCAGCGATTTGATCGGCGGCTTCCCCTTGAAGAGCCCGGTACCTGAGTAAGCGCCGTACGCGACGTCGGATTGCGCGAGAGCCGATTCGAACCGGCTGGCGCCCACCGCCTGCACGTTCTCCACCGAGCCTTGGGTCGCCTGCGCCACCGCGACGAGTCCCGGTACGCCGCAGCTGCCCCCGCGGTCGCAATCCCGGGAGCCCGGCGGCTTCGAGATTGCATTCGCGAGCATCCCGCCGATCTGAAAATAAGTGCCGGTGGTGGCGGCGGTGCCGATGCGGAAATAGCGGATGTCGTCCGCCGCGGCTCGAGCGCGGTTGCTTGCGAGGAAGGGAAGGCCGAGCAAGCCTGCCAGGATCGCTCGGCGCGCGAGGTTTCCTTTGCACGAAGCATCACCGCTTCGCGACGCGCTGCCCCTTTGGCGCATCGGCGTCATGGCGCCTCCTTTGCTCGGAGAACGGTTCGATCCTATCCTCAATTCCAGCGCCCGAATACCCCGCGAGCGATTTTTCCTCGCGCTCTCGGGTTCGGCGGAGGGATTTGCCGTCACGCGTGTTGACAGGGCGAGATCAGACACTATGTTTGCGGCCGTTCTTTGACGCGCGCGTGGCGTTGCGTGGAATTTCGCTCGACATGACCGCCAGGATCCGGATCTCGCGACGACGAATTCGCTAGCAGCCCCTCAGGGCTGCGAAGCGTGGCTGCGCGTCTCGGCGCCCGCGTCGTTTCTCCCGGAATCCAGGTGAACTCCGAACCCATGAGGGGGCGGTCATGGCCGATCAATCCTTTCATCTTGTCAAAATCGCGGACGGCGTCTGCTACGAGATCGACGCCGACCGGGCGCGGCTGGATATGCGCGTCATCCACGGCTTCCTTGCGGCCTCCCACTGGGCGCGCGGCATTCCGATGGCGGTGCTCCAGCGCGCGATTAAGCGTTCGCTGCCCTTCGGTCTCTACAAGGACGGCCGGCAAGTGGGACTCGCGCGCGTGGTGACGGACCACGCAACCTTCGCCTATCTCGCCGATGTTTTCGTCCTGGAGGCCGAGCGCGGCCAGGGGCTCGGCCGCTGGCTCGTCGAGAGCATCCTCGCTCATCCCGCTCTGCAAGGCCTGCGTCGCTGGCTGCTGGGCACGCGGGATGCTCACGGCCTCTATCGCAAGCTGGGCTTCGACGAGCCCGCGGCTCCCTTCGGCTTCCTGGAGCGGCTCGATGCCACGGTCTACGAGACCGCCGCGGAGCCGCGCCGGAGCCGGCTTCGTCGCGCGATCTAGATGTCGGGCGGCCCGGACTCGCGGTTCGAGCCGCCCCGTATTAAAAGAACCTTAAGCAAAGCGCTCCGGGAGGATCTCATGGTCGCGACGGTCACCATGCCGAGGCTGCTCTACATCGGCGCGGGCGCGGTGGCCGAAGTCGCGGCCGTGCTCGGCCGGCTCGGCGTGAAGGCTCCGCTGATCGTGACCGACGGGTTCATGGTGAGCTCCGGCACCCTCGCCAAGGTGACGGACCGGCTCGATCGCGCCGGACTCTCCTGGCACGTCTTCTCGGATACCGTGCCGGACCCGACCGACACCGTGGTCGAGGCGGGTGTCGAGGCTTTGAAGGCCGGTCCTTACGACTGTTTCGTGGCGCTGGGCGGCGGGAGCCCGATCGACACTGCCAAGGCGATCTCGGTGCTGGCCGCGAATGGCGGCAAGATGCGCGACTACAAGGTGCCCAACGAGATCCCGAAGCCGGGTCTGCCGGTGATCGCGATCCCCACCACCGCCGGCACCGGCTCGGAGGTCACGCGGTTCACCGTCATCACGGATACCGAGCGCGACGAGAAGATGTTGATCATGGGGCTCGCCTGCTGCCCGGCCGCGGCCATCGTCGATTACGAGCTCACCCTTTCCATGCCATGGCGCCTCACGGCCGATACCGGCATCGACAGCTTGACCCATGCGATCGAGGCCTATGTCAGCAAGCGCGCGAGCCCGTTCACCGACGGCGTCGCCAAGAGCGCCATGGCGCTCATCGCCAAGCACATCCGCACCGCCTGCCAAGAGCCCCAAAACGCCAAAGCGCGCGAGGCCATGATGCTGGGCGCGACCCAGGCGGGGATGGCGTTCTCCAACTCGAGCGTCTGCCTGGTCCATGGCATGAGCCGGCCGATCGGCGCCTTCTTCCATGTGCCGCATGGGCTCTCGAACGCCATGCTGCTGCCGGAGATCACGGCCTTCTCGGCCCCCGCGGCGCTGGAGCGCTACGCCGATTGCGCGAAGGCCATGGGCGTTGCGGCGGAAGGGGAGGGTAACCAGTCGGCGGTGGCGCGGCTCATCGACGAGCTGCGTGCGCTCAATGCCGACCTCAAGGTGCCGAGCCCGCGCGACTATGGCATCGACGCCCGGCGCTACTCCGAGCTGATGCCGACCATGGCGAGCCAGGCGCTCGCCTCCGGCTCGCCCGGCAACAATCCGCGGGTGCCGACGCAGGACGAGATCATCGAGCTCTACAAGCGAGTTTACGCCTGAGTTGAGGAAAACTAGGCGGCTGGACAACCGCAGGTCTGCGCCCCATCCTTGAACTCGGACGACCGTGCACGGAGGGGGTGGCATGCGTCGCATCGCTCTGCTCGTGTTCTCGATCCTGCTCGGGGCATGCGCGGCTGAGCCGCCGCAGCCGAAGCAGTTCGTCGTGTTCTTCCAGGTGAACTCCGCGAAGCTGACGCCGGAGGGGCAGCAGGTCGTGGACACGATCGTCGCCGCCATCCGGGATGGGAAACCGTCGTCCGTCGTGATCGAAGGCGAGGCCGATGGCGCATCGCCGCGCGACGCTCAGCTGGCGGACCAGCGGGCGACCACGGTGGCGGGCGCGCTCAAGGCTGCTGGCGTCGATCCGTCCGAGATCGTCCAGCACGCGGCGCTGGTCTCGCCCGCTCAGCAGGACGCCGCGGCGCAGATTGCCACGCATAAGGTGACGGTGCAGCTGATGCCGTGAACTGCGACACTTCCAAACGGGGGGATCTCAAGATCCTGGGCTCAACCGACGAGCGCGCGCCCAAGGATTTGCGCCGCTCGCGATCGGCTTGGCGCTGACGCTCATTCACCTTATCAGCATTCCCGTCACCAACACGTCGGTCAATCCGGCGCGGAGCCCTGGGCCGGCGCTGTTGGTGGGCGACTGGGCTCTCGGTCAGCTCTGGCTGTTCTGGCTGGCGCCGACCCTGGGCGCTCTCGTTGCGGGCGCGGCGTACCGCTGGCTGGCGGCGGCCGAGGGTTCGAGTGCGGCGTTACCGGCCAGCGCGGCCGGCGGCGCTGCGCGCAGTCGCGCCGGCGCGAGCGATTGACTTGATTTTCGGCCGCGGCCGGCCCGAGGCCTCGCCGATCTTGCGATCCTGATCCTCGATGATGTTGCGCGCCGGCGCATCGCCGTCGAGACCGCCGAGCGCGGAGAGCGGCACTTTGCGGTTCGAGCTTTGCGTGCCGTCCTCGTAAAAAACGTTGAACAGGGCAAACTCCCCGACGGTCAGGTGCTTGCGGGCCATGGAAATCTCCATCGATGATGGACTCGGCCGCCAAGCGGCCGGACGCGCGCCTTATATGCCCGCGGCCCGACAGAGGCGAGGGGAATCTCTGTCGCGCCGTGCTAGACTTGCCTGCATAACGGAAACGAATGGACGTCATTCCCCTATGACCGACTCGGATAGACCGGCGGCCTCGCGCGCGGAGCTCGGCACCAACATGCGCGTATCCGAGCAATCGGAGCAGCTCCTCGCCAAGGTCGCGGAGTACAGAGGTGTTGGGCACCCGATCGAGGGCGGAGATCTCTTCGATTGGGTGCTGAACGATGGCCGCACCCAGCTGCGCGGTCTGCCGCTCTTCGACGAGCTCTGCTGGCGCATGATCGGAAAGGGCATACCGCTCTGGCGCGCGACCTTCTCGACGCCCACGCTGCACCCGCAATTCCTGGGCTATAACTTTCGGTGGTGGCGGGACCGCGGGGTTACCGAGGAGTATACCGTCCGCCGCGGCATCACGGAAACGCAAGACTACCGCGAGAGTCCGATCCGCATCGTTATGGAGCGCGGCGAGCTCGTGCGCTACCGGATCGCGCGTCCGGAAGCGGCGGATGCGATCGCCGCATACCCGTTACTCGGCACGCTCCGCGATGCCGGCGGCACCGACTATTTCGCCTGCCCGCTCACCAGCTTCAATGGCCGCTTCCAGACCACGACTTGGACGACCGACCGCCCCGGCGGCTTCGACGATGCGGATATCGCCGAGATCAAGCGCCTGATGCCGGCGCTGGCGGCGGTGGCCGATGCCCGCACGACCCAGAGAATCGCCGGCACGCTGCTCGACATTTATCTGGGCCACAGCATCGGTCAGCGCGTGCTCGACGGCGAGATCCGCCGCGGTTTCGGCGAGCGGCTGCGCGCGGTGCTGATGGCGACGGACCTGCGCGGCTTCACCGCGCTCTCCGATCGATTGCCGGGCGAGGAGCTGATCGAGCTCCTGGACGAGTATTTCGAGGCGGTGACCCAGCCGGTGCAATCCGGGGGCGGCGAGGTCCTGAAGTTCATCGGTGACGGCGTGCTCGCGATCTTCGCGGTGGGCGCGCGCACGGAGGCCGAGGCGACCGGCGCCGCCCTCGATGCCGCGCAAGCGAGCCTCGGGCGGCTTGGCGACCTCAATCGTAGACGGATCGCTGACAAACAAGCGCCGCTTCGGGTCGGCATCGGCCTGCATCTGGGCGAAGTGTTCTACGGCAATGTCGGCGCGACCGACCGGCTCGATTTTACCGCGATCGGGCCGGCGGTGAATCTGACCAGCCGGCTCGAGGGGCTCACCAAGCGGCTCGAGCGGCCGATCCTGATGTCCGACGATTTTGCCCGCGCATGCGACCGTCCGCTCGCCTCGCTGGGATTTCACCCTGTGCGCGGCTTCAGCGAGCCCGCGGAGATCTTCGGATTGCCGAACGGCTGAGATCGGCAGGAGCCTGATCCGCTCGCATCGTGTCGATGCGAGCGGTGAATCAGGCTCCCAGATTTTGACCGAGAGCAAGCTTCACGGATCAGGTCGATTCGACCTGATCCGATCTTGCTCTAGGGGCAACGCGTCATCCAGGGGCTGACGTAGCCGGTCGCGACGACGGTGCCGTCCTTCACCAGGATCTTTCCATCGGTGCCGCGGGCGAGCCAGACCTTCAGCTTGCCGCGGAATCTCCGGAGCGTGACCTCGAGCCGGGAGTGGTCGTGCAGCCACTCCTCCCGGACCAGGAGCTTGTCGTCGGCGATACGCTCGGCGCTCAGGATCGCGTAGACGCTCCGGGGCGCGCGGGGTCCCGGCTCATAGCTCATCGACGCTTGGCCAGAGAGCTCGGCCGAGTAGAGCGCGTGAGGATGCAGAGGGCTCGGCGCCTCCCCGCAATCCGGTGCCCAGGTGCCAAGCACCCCGAACTCCCGCAAGGTGCCCTCGAGGGATTGCGCGGCCGCTGGCGGAGATGCGACCGCAATCGACAGGAGAAGCAACAGCCAGCGCGCCCTTGCCATGGTCGGTCACCGGCCGCGCGCGTCGCGGATCGCCCGCCAGAGCCGCTCGGGCGTCGCGGGCATATCGATATGCCGGATTCCCAGGGACGCCAGCGCGTTCAGCACGGCGTTCATCAGCGCGGGCGGCGCGCCGGCGGCGCCGGCCTCGCCGCAGCCCTTGATGCCCAGCGGATTGGTGGGCGATGGCGTCGAGCGCTCGACGAAGTCGAGATCCGGCAGGTCGACCGCGCGCGGCAGGCAGTAATCCATGAAGGAGCCGGAGAGCAGCTGCCCGGAGCCGGGGTCGTAGACGACGTGCTCGAAACCGGCTTGCCCCAGACCCTGAGCGACGCCGCCATGGAGCTGGCCCTCGACCAGGAGCGGGTTCAGCATGCGGCCGAAATCGTGGACCATGGTGTATCGGAGGATCGCGAGCGCGCCGGTCTCCGGATCAATCTCGACCTCGGCGACGTGACAGCCGTTGGGAAAGGTCGGATTCGGCGGACGATAGTCTCCGTTCTCGCCGAGACCGGGCTTGCCGCCAGGCGGAATGAACCGCGCTTCGAAAGCCGCGTGCGCGATCTCTTTGAGCGACACGGCTCGGTCCGTGCCCCCGACGACGAAGCGGCCGTCGTCGAATTCGATATCGGCAGCGGCCGTCTCCAGGAGCTCGCTCGCGATCTGCTTTGCGCGCGCGAGCATGGCGGTCATCGCCGCATCGAGCGCCCCGCCGGCGATGCCGAGCGAGGCGGAGCCGCCGGTGCCGTGCCCGCTCGCGACGCGATCCGTGTCGCCCTCGACCACTTCGACATCGTCCATCGAGAGGCCGAGCCTCGCCGCCACGAGCTGCGCGAAGGCGGTCTCGTGTCCCTGGCCGTTCGACATCGCGCCGAGATAAGCGACGGCGCGGCCCTCGCGGGTGAGCTCGATCCGCGACGTCTCGGGCCAACCGCCCGCGACGCGCTCGACGTAGTGTACGAAGCCGATGCCGCGCAGCTGGCCTCGCCGCGCGGACTCTGCGCGCCGCTGGGGGAAGTCCGCCCAATCCGCGCGCGCGAGCGCCGCATCGAGCACCCGCTCGAACTCGCCGCTGTCGTAGACCAGGTCGAGCGACGTCTTGAACGGCAGCTCCGCGGGCGATATCAGGTTTCGGCGGCGAAAATCGACGACGTCGAGATCGAGTTCGCGCGAGGCGGCATTGATGAGGAATTCCAGTAGATAAATCGATTCGGGGCGGCCGGCGCCACGATAGACGTCGACGGGCGCGGTATGGGTGAACACGCCCGTCACCGTCACGTGAATAGCGGGCGTGCGATAGACCCCGGCGAGCGAGCTGGTGTTGAGGGTGGGGGAGAGCGGGCCCTCGGGCGCAAGATAGGCGCCGAGATTAGCGATGGCATTCACGCGCAGCGCGAGGATACCCCCGTCCCGGTCGAGCGCCAGCTCGCCGCGGGTCACGTTATCGCGGCCTTGATAATCGCCGAGAAACGCCTCGCCGCGCTCGCCGATCCATTTGACGGGCCGCCCGAGCTTGCGCGCGGCATAGAGCACCAGCACCTGCTCCGGATAAAGCGAATTCTTCGCGCCGAATCCGCCGCCGACGTCGCCGACCGCCACGCGGATCTGCGGCTCGGGCATGCGGAACACGAATTTCGCGAGATCGTGCCGGATGCCGTGCGGCATCTGGGTCGCGGTGTAGAGAGTGAAGCGGCCGCTTCCGGCGTCGTAAAGGCCGAGCGCGCCGCGCGTCTCCATCGCGCCGATCACCACGCGATTGTTGACGAGCTCGACGCCCACCACCCGGTGCGCGCGGAGGAAGGCGGCGTCCACCCCGGCCTTGTCGCCCGCTTCCCAGGAAAACGCGACATTGCCGGGAGCCGCCTCATGGACCCGCGCAGCATCCGGCGCTCGGGCCTGCCTGGTGCCGACCGTCGCCGGCAGCGGCTCGTAATCGACGACAATCAGCTCGGCCGCATCCTTGGCTTGCGCGATGGTCTCGGTCACGACGAGCGCCACGCCCTCGCCGCAGAAGCGCGCGCGGTCGAGCGCCAACGCGGGAAAATGCGGCCGGACCACCCGGCAGTTCTCAATGCCGGAAATGCCGAACCTGGGTGGGACGAACTCGCAGGGGATGCCGCCGATCCCGTCGGCCTCGAGGTCCCTGCCGGTGAAAATCCCGAGCACGCCGGGAGCGCTACGCGCGGCAGCGGTGTCGATGGAGAGGATACGCGCATGCGCGTGCGGCGAGCGCAGGAGAACCGCATGCGCCTCGCCGGGCTCGCGCCGATCTTCGATAAACGCGCCGCGGCCGGTCAGGAGCCGCGGATCCTCCTTGCGTCTGACCGGTTGACCGAATGCGAACTCGCCCATGGATGCTCCGCCTGTCACGGCGGGTCCGGCGCCGAGGTGGATCGACCGCGCGGGATATTGGATGGCGAGCGGGTCATTGACAAGGCGACCTGATAGCGCCGCGCCCATCGGAGCGAGCGGCGGGCCTGTGACATTTGTTCCTCGCATCTGTGCAGCGGCGCATCCTGCCACCAACTCGACTGAGGCGCTGTCGTGTTGGGAGTGCAAGGAGAGTGTGAATGGCTGTGTTTGTCGTCAGTCGGCGGAACGATCCCGAGCAACCGCTTCTGCTGGTTGCTGCTGAGAATGCAGATGAGGCGGTGGTGAAGATCGAGGAGCAGGAGGAGGTCGGTACTCTCTTGGAGCAGGGCTATCGCGAGGCGCCCGACGGATACACGGCATCGGAAGCTGACGAGGCTCTGCGGTCGCAGTGGAAGGCGTCCGTCGAGGATGGCATTTCCGATGGCATTCTCGACGTGGAGTCGAGAGCCTCGGAATGGGTGATCTTCTTGCGCGAGCCCGAATTCGATCCCGAGCTGGAGCGGATCCAAGCGGCGAACGACTGCTGAGCGGGACCGCGGCACCGCTTGACCCGCGCGACCGGCGCGGGCCACAGTCGACGACATGAGTGGCTATCTGGCGTTCCTCGGCATCTCGCTCGTCGTGATCATGACGCCGGGACCGGACACGGCGCTCACCGTCCGCAATACGCTGCTGGGCGGTGCGCGAGGTGGCGTGTTCACCGCGATGGGCGTGGCGGCGGGACAGGTGCTCTGGGCGTCCGCGGCCAGTGCGGGAGTGGTGGGGTTGCTCGTGGCCTCCGCGCCGGTGTTTGAGGCCCTGAAGCTCGTGGGCGCCGCCTATCTGATGGTCATCGGCGTGCAAACGCTCTACAGCGCCTTCAGGCCGGGGTCAGCCGCGCCAAGCGCCCGTGGGGCCGCGCGCCGAATTGGGCCGGGTCGCGCGCTGCGACAGGGCCTCGTCAACGATCTGGCCAATCCGAAGATGGCGGCGTTCTTCGCGAGCCTCTTCCCGCAATTCGTGCCGGAGGGCAGCGCTTCCTTTGCGGCGCTGATGATGTTGGGCTTGGTTTTCTCAGCCATGACCTTGGCGTGGCTCGTCGCCTACGCCTTGGCCGTCGCGAAGGCGGGCGACCTCTTGCGCCGCAGCGGCATTCGCCGCGCCATCGAGGGCGTCACGGGCGCGGTGCTGATCGCGTTCGGCCTGCGGCTTGCGAGCGAGCACCGCTGAGCTGGCGCGTTATCCCAGCCGCACCTGTACGTCGTCGCCGACCACGCGCACCGGGTAGGTCTTGATGTCGCAGGGAATCGGCGGGCCGAGCCCCTTGCCCGTCTTGACCTCGAAGCGTCCCGCGTGGAGCGGGCACTCGATCGCCTCGCCGTCAAGCCAGCCGTCGGAGAGCAAGGCGAACGCGTGCGTGCAGACGTTCGAGGTGGCGTAGATCTCGCCGCCCAAATTATAGAGCGCGATCTGCTCCTCTCCGACGGAGACGCCCAAGACATCGCCGTCGCCGAGCTTGGACCTCGATGCCACGGTGACCCAGTGCTCGTTATCGGCCATGCGTCAGGGACCGATTGCGAAGCTCCAACGCGGCATTCGTCACGCGCAATTCCTCCACTTGTCTCCGGCGATCGCGGCGGCGATAGTTACGGGCTCGTCAGGCTTTGGCAAGGCTTTAGAGGAGGTGCCGGCTCAGTCGATTTGAGCCGGGAGGCCCGGATTTGCCTTGGGGTCGGGTCCGGGCCACAGTGCTGTGCGGCGGGGCGCGGGCGTCTCCTCTCGGCGTGCAAAGACGGCATGGGACATGGTCGTGGCCCGGATCGGCAATTTGGCTGCCCTCATGCTCGCGCCGGCGCTCTTCGGCTGCGCGCAGAACGTGCCGCCGTCCTCGCCCGTCGGCTCCGTCCCCGCAGCCTGTCAGCAAGAGGCTCAAAGACTCGGGTTTGCCGTCCTCGGTGAGGGCACGCCGGAATCACAGCCTGATGGCTCGACCGATTATCCCGTCCTGGTCCAGTTGGGCAACAACGGTGGGGTACACCTACACTGCCGCGTTGGTGCCGGCGGCGTGACGATCGGATAGCGGGAGGCCTCAGCCGGCCGTGGGAGATCCGACGAGCCCGATGCGGACCCGGCGGTTGTGGCGCCCCTTGTTGTCGACCTTGAGGATGCGGAGCGGCGGCGAGCCGCCGGTGCCCGTGAGATGCGTGCCGCCGCAGGCCTGACGGTCGAGCCCGACGATCTCGACGATGCGGATCAGGCCGTCGGGCGTGGGCGGCGGCGCCACCGATCGGCTACGGATCAACCCGTGCTGCGCCTGGGCAACCTCGAGCGGCACGTATCCGAAGGTGACCGCGACATCGCCCGCGATGATCTCATTGATCGGGGCCTCGAGCGCGCGGATGCGATCGTTGTCGGCGCCGGGCACGTCGAAATCCATGCGCGCGGTGCCGTCCTCGTACATCTGCACGCCCGTCACCAGCGCGCCGTCGAAGGCCTGATAGATGAGCGCGTTCAGGATATGCGTGTCGGTGTGCAGCTGACGCATGGTGCGGCGGAAGTCCGGATCGACCGAGGCTTCGACCGTGCAGGACGGCTCCAGGGTGGACGCGAGCAGGTGCCAGAGCCTGCTGTCGCTGGCGTATTCGAAGCCGGTGACAGAGGCTTCGCCGCCCTGCCAGCGCAGCACGCCCCGATCCGGCGGCTGCCCGCCGCCGCCCGGATAAAACGGCGACCGTGCCAGGAGCACTTTGCCCGGCCGGGCGTCCAGCACGGTGGTCTCGAGGATCAAGCTCTCGGGGTGATCGTGACAAAAGAGATGCGGCATCGCGCGGACCGAACTCTGCTGTTGCCGCTCGAACGACTACTCCGGTCGCGCGGACCCGGTATTGGCGAAAATTGAGCGCCGTGCGAGCGCCGCCTTGGCAAACTGCCGCGGCGTGATGCCGTAGCAGCGCTTGAAGTGCCGCGTGAGCGCGCTCTGGTCGTAGAAGCCCGCGCCGGCCGCGACGTCCGCGATGGGGAGCCCACGCCGAAGGCCGCGGCACGCCGCGCCGAGCCGGATCTGCGTCAGGTAGGCGTGGGGCGTGATGCCGGTCGCGCGCCGGAACAGCCCGATGAGCTGGAACGCCGTCAGCCCCACAGGCTCGGCGATGTCTTGCAATCGAAGATCGTCGGCGTGCCGGTCCCGCATGTGTTCGATCGCTGATCGCAAGAGCGCCTGGTCCCTCGGTGCCGCCTCGATGCGGCCGCCGCCGCTGCCGTAGCGTTGAAAGAGCCGCCCGAAGGTCCCGACCAGGAGCTCGCGCTCGTGGAAGGCGTCGCGGTTATCTTCGAGCGCGCGATGCAGCGCCAGAAAGTCCTCGATGAGATCGGCGTCTCGAAACAGGTTCTGTGTGAAGTAGGGCACGCTCTCGATGCCGAGCTCCGCGGCCACCGTATCGATCGCGGACTGGGTCAGATAGAGCGAGCGGTAGCGCCAAAGCCGGCTCCAGCCCATCCAGCCCGCGTGCGGCTCGGCCGGATTGAAGACGAAGAGCGCGGAGCGATGCGCTTCCTCGACCCGGCCGCGGCTCTTGATGACCGAGCCGCCCTGCTCGGTGACCGCCACCACGAAGGCCTGATGCGTGTGCGGCGGATATTCGTGCGTCGTGAAGTCCGCGCGCATCAGGCTGAGACCGCTTGTGTGCCGGTCCCACCAGTACTCGGTGGTGTTTCGGGGATCCACGCGAGCCATCTCGAAGCGCTCCTGCCGAGCCCGCAATTTTTCGCCAATATCCGGAACCGCATCATACCCATCATTGGGCGTAAGCGGAAAACGTGCACCACGGCTCCTTTGCGCGAGGCTCGAATGATCGCTCGACTATGGCGAGGCGTGGCGGACGCATCGAAGGCCGACGCCTATCAGCGGCATGCAATGGCGACAGTGTTTCCCGCTCTGCGCGACATTCCGGGCCACCGCGGCGCCTATCTCCTGAGGCGCGTGACGGGCGAGCGCACCGAATTCCTCGCGGTGACCCTCTGGGATTCGATCGATGCGATCCACGCCTTTGCCGGTGCCGAGAGGGCCGTGGTCGAGCCCGAAGCCCGAGCGGTCCTGGCGGAATTCGACGATGTCGCCCGCCACTACGAGGTAGCCTACGACAGCCTCAGCGCTCCGCCCTCTCTCTCGCCCGCTCGCGCTCGAGTTCGCGGAGCCTGAAGCGCTGCACCTTGCCGGTCTCGGTGCGCGGCAGGTCGGGAACGAATTCGATGGTCCGCGGGTACTTGTAGGGCGCGATCTCCGCCTTCGCGAAGTCCTGGATGTCCTGGACGAGGGCATCGCTCGGGACGGCGCCGGGCCGCAACACCACGAATGCTTTCACGATCTCGCCGCGATCGGCACTGGGGGAGCCGACCACGGCGCATTCCAGCACCTTGGGATGATCGAGGAGCGCCGCCTCTACCTCGGGTCCCGAGATGTTGTAGCCGGCGCTGATGATCATGTCGTCGGTGCGCGCCTGGTACCAATAATAGCCGTCGGCGTCCTTGCGATAGGCGTCGCCCGTGAGGTTCCAGCCGTACCGCACGTATTTCTGTTGCTGCTCGAGGTTGTCGAGATAGCGGCAGCCCGTCGGCCCACGGACCGCGAGCCGTCCCACGGTATCGGGCGGCACAGGATTGCCGGCGTCGTCGAGCACCTCGGCGCGGTAGCCCGGCACCGGGTTGCCGGTGGCGCCCGGGCGGATCGTCTCTCGCGCGGCCGAAATGAAGATGTGCAGGAGCTCCGTCGAGCCGATCCCATCGATGATGCGGATGCCGGTCGCGTGCCGCCAGGATTCGAAGACCGGCAGCGGCAGGGTCTCGCCGGCAGAGACGCACTCGCGCAAGCTCGTGAGGTCGTGCTTGCCCGCGAGGTCCGCCATGGCGCGATAGGCCGTCGGCGCCGTGAACAAGATCGTGGCGCGGTGGCGCTCCACTCCCTCCAGCAACGCGTCGGGGCTCGGCTTCTCCAGCAGCAGCGTCGACGCACCAACCCGCATGGGAAACAGCACCAGTCCGCCGAGGCCAAAGGTGAAGGCGAGCGGCGGGCTCCCGAGGAAAATATCCTCGGCTCCGGGCTTCAGCACATGGAGTGAAAATGTGTCACAAACCGCGAGAAGATCGCGGTGGAAGTGCATGGTCCCCTTCGGGATTCCTGTCGTCCCGGAGGTGAAGGCGATCAGCGCGATATCGTCGTGCGAGGTGGCCGCGTTCTCGAAGCTTGCGGGGTGGCGCTGCATGCGGACCTTAAGTCCGTCCGCGTCGTCGGTGTTGAAGAAGAGGATGCGGATCGGCTCGCTTATGCGCTGGCAAGCATTCTCAAGTTCAGTTTTTAAGCTACTGTCACATATCGAAAATTTGATGCCTGCCTTGCTCAGAATCTGGCTGAGCTCCCGCGCCCTCAGCAAAGGCATGGTGGCCACGGCGATACCGCCCGCCTTGAGCACCGCGAACCAGCAGGCGATCAGCATCGGCGTGTTGGCGGCGCGCAGCAGGACGCGATTGCCCGGCACCAGGCCGAGGTCACGGACCAGCACGTTGGCGATGCGGTTGGCTTTCTCCAGCAGATCGCCATAGGTCCAGACCGCCGCGTCCGTCCGCAAGCAGGGGCGGCTGCTATGGCCGTTCTCGACCATGCGGTCGAGGAGCTCGACGGCGGCATTGAGGCGGCGGGGGTAATCGAGTCCGGGTACGCCGCCGTGGTCCATCACCGGCCAGAGCTCGCGCGGCGGCAGGTGATCGCGGGCGAAGCTATCGACGTAGCCGCTGGGGTCGAGCGGACCGTTGGGATCAAGAGGCATGGGTCGGATGGGGCGTGCGGGTGGGGGCCGCCTCCGGCATCGGCATCTCGACGGTCGCGCTGTTGGAGGGCGGACTGTGCCGGCCGGAACTGTCGTAAGCCATGACGTAATAGGTGTAGCGAAGTCCGCCCAGCACGTTGCGGTCGAGGAACCGGGCGCTCTTCACGGCCTCGATCACGCCGGCATCGCCGCCGTCCTCGGCGCGGTGGACGTCGTAGCCGGCGATATCAGTGCCGGTCGCGGGCTCCCAGGAAAGCCGCACTTGGCCGGCCTCGGTCTTGGCCGAGAGGATTTCGGCGGAGGCCCAATCAGGACCCACGCCCGCGCGATCCTCCTGCGGCGCCTGGATCGCGCCTTTGGGCCAGAGGAAACAGGACACCAGCCGGAAATTCTCGTCGAGCTGTTTGCAGACGTTGCAGTAGATGCAGCGGATGATCTTGTCGCTGCGGCCCTCCGCGACCTTGCGCACCCAGTCCGGGTCGGAGAGCAGCTGGCGCGCCATGCCGATGAGATCCGCCTTGCCCTCCTGCAACAATTGCTCCGCCTCGGCGGGATCGCTGATCTTGCCGACGGAGACCACGGGCGTGCCGTAGCCCTTGGCGTTGATGTAGCGCTTGATCTCGGCGGCATGGTCGGCGTGCGGTAGCGGCGGGTACCAGTCGCCGGGCATGCAGCGGTCGCCGGAGTAGCCGGTATAGGGATAGAGCGGCTGGCCCGGCTTGTGGATCGCGTCCTCGAACTTGCCGCCGATCGAGAGCGAGATGTAGTCGACGCCGAGCTGCGCCATCCGGAGCGCGATCCGTTGCGCATCCGGGAGCGCGTAGCCGTCCTTGATCGCCTCCTCTGCCAGGAACCGCACGCCGACCGGAAAATCGGCGCCCACCCGCTCGCGCACGCGCGCCATGACGCGGCCGAAAAGGCGCAGCCGCCCTTCGAGCGTGCGCCCGTTGTAGAGATCGCGGCGCGGATTGTGCCGGGAGAGGAACGAGGAGAGCGTATAGGCGTGCGCGGAATGCAGCTCGACGCCGTCGTATCCGGCTTCCCGCGCCCGCGCCGCCGCCGCGCCGAATTGCTCGACGATGGCGTCGATGTCCTCGAGGCTCAGGCTGTCGATCTTCTGCCGCCAGCCCGAGCGCGCCACCTTCATGAAGTGGATGATCTGCGGCAGGATCTTGGAGTCGGAGTTGTCGTGGATGCGCTGCACGAGGTCGCGGTGGCCCGCGATGTAGTCGTCACGCGAGAGCCGCAGCAGCGGGCCCGATTTGCTGTCGTGGATGGCGGTCGCCTCCACGACGATGAGCCCGACATGGCCCTGGGCGTAACGGACATAGCGGTCGCGCACGGCCTCGTTGACGAAGCCGTCTTCGCCCGAAAGCCGCGTCACCATGGCGGGCACCACCACGCGACTGGGGAGCGTGAGCCCGTTGATCGTGAGCGGCCCGAGGAGCCTCATGGTTCCGCTCCCGGCGCCGCCAGCACTTGGCCCGCGATCACCAGCTTCTGGATCTCGCTGGTGCCCTCGTAGATTCGGAGCGCGCGGATCTCGCGATAGAGCCGCTCGACGGGAGCGCCGCGGGTGACGCCGAGCGCGCCCCAGAGCTGCACGGCGCCATCGACGACCCGTTGCGCCGCCTCGGTCGCGTAGAGCTTCGCCATCGCGGCTTCGCGCGTCACGCGCCCAGCGACGCAATCCTTGGTCCAGGCCGCGCGGTAGACCAGCAGCGCCGCCGCATCGATCTCGGTCGCCATGTCGGCGATCCGCATCTGCGTCGCCTGGAATGAGCCGAGCCTCCGGCCGAAGATTTCGCGCGACCCCGCCCGCGCCACGGCCTCGTCGAGCGCGCGGCGGGCGAAACCCAGAGCCGCCGCGCCCACGGTCGAGCGGAACACGTCGAGGGTCGCGAGCGCGATCTTGAAGCCGTCGCCGGGACGCCCGAGCAAGTGGCTGGCCGGCACGCGGCAGCCCTCGAAGGCGAGCGTGCCCAGCGGATGCGGCGCGATCACCTCGATGCGCTCGGCGACCCGCAAGCCCGGCGTCCCCGCGTCCACCACGAAGGCCGAAAGGCCCTTGGCGCCCGGCGCCTCGCCGGTTCGCGCGAACACCACGTAATGGTCGGCGATCCCGGCGTTGGAGATCCAGGTCTTGCGTCCGTCGAGCACGAAATGATTGCCGTCGCGCCGCGCCGTCATGCGCAAGCTCGCCACGTCCGAACCGCCCTCGGGCTCGGAAAGCGCGAAGGCACCGATCTGCCGTCCTTGCGCCACCTTCCGCAGATAGGCGGCTTTGATCTCGGGTGCCCCGAAGAGCGTGATCGGGCCGCTGCCGAGCCCCTGCATAGCGAAGGCGAAATCGGCGAGACCGGAGTGGCGCGCGAGGATATCGCGCGCGATGCAGAGCGTGCGCACGTCCAAGCGCTCGGCGAGCCCGCCGTGCTCCGCCGGCACGCAGGCCCGAAGCCAGCCCGCCTCGCCCAGGAGCCGCACGAGCATCCTGCAAGTGCCGTCGACGTCGCGCTCGTCCTCCTCGACGTGCGGGCTCACCACTTTTTTGGCCCAATCCTCGAGCCCCGCGGCGAAGTCGCGATGCCGCGGCTCGAAGAAGGGCCAAGCGAGGAAGCTGCGGTCGGCCATCAGTTGCCCTCGAAGACCGGTTTGCGCTTCTCGACGAAGGCCTCGTAGGCGCGGCGGAAATCCTGGGTCTGCATGGCGATCGCCTGCGCCTGGGCCTCGGCGTCGATCGCCTGCTCGATGCCCATGTTCCATTCTAGGTGCATCATCCGCTTGGTGAGCGCGTGCGCGAAGCTGGGCCCGCGCGCGAGGCTCTCCGCCGTCTCGCTGGCAAGGCTCAGCAGCGCGTCCGGCTCGCTGAGGCGATTGAAGAAGCCCCAGCGCTCGGCTTCCTCGCCGCCGAGTGGTCGGCCGGTATAGAGCAGCTCCGCCGCACGGCCTTGGCCCACGATGCGCGGCAAGATCGCGCAGGCGCCCATGTCGCAGCCGGCGAGCCCCACGCGCACGAACAGGAACGCCACCTTGCTGCGCGCGGTGCCGAAGCGGAGGTCGGAGGCCATGGCGAGGATGGCGCCGGCGCCTGCGCAGACGCCGTCGATCGCCGCGACGATCGGCTGCGGGCAGAGCCGCATCGCCTTCACAAGGTCGCCGGTCATCCGCGTGAACTTGAGCAAGCCGCTCATGTCCCGCTTGGTGAGCGGGCCGATGATGTCGTGGACGTCGCCACCCGAACAGAAATTCCCGGCCGCGCCCGTGAGGACCACCGCCTTGACATCCTCCACTTGCGCGAGCGCTCGGAAGATATCGCGCAGCTCGGCATAGCTATCGAAGGTGAGGGGGTTCTTCCGCTCGGGCCGGTCCAGCATGACGGTGCCGACGGGGCCGTCGACGCTCCAGCGGACATGCGCAGTCTTGATGTCGCGGCCGTTCATTTCTACGCTCCCGCTCCGGCGAGCGACTGCTTGAGCTTGCCGAGCAGCTCCAGAAGATGCGCCATCTCGGCGCGGGTAAGCCCCGTCATGAGGCCGTCGATCCACCGCTCATGCACCGGCGTCATGGCGTCGAAGAAGTGCTTGCCGGCCTGAGTGAGCCGGATGCGCAGGCTGCGGCGGTCGCCGGGCTCCGGCGCCCGGCTCACCAGCCCTTCGCGCAGCAGCGCATCGGTCAGGCCCGTAACGTTGCCGTTGGTCACCATCAAGCGCAAAGAGAGCTCGCCCATCGTCAATCCCTTTGGCGCGCGGTCGAGCTGGGCGAGCAGGTCGAAGCGGGCGATCGTGGTGTCGAACCGCTCGCGCAGCTTCTGGCGCACCTCTCGCTCGATCAACGTGGTGCAGGTGAGGAGCCGCAGCCAGACCTTGAGCTCGAGCTTGGTGTCGCTCGCGAGCGCGCTCTCGCGGTCCGCTGGCAGCGTCGCGGTCGCGAGATCGGTCATGGCATGACCTCGCCGCCGGCGACCACGATCGCCTGGCCGGTGATCGACGCCGAGCTCGGCAGGCAGAGATAAGCGACGGTCGCGGCGACCTCCTGCGGCGTCACCAGCCGTGCCATGGGATTGCTGGCGGCGAGCTCGGCCCGCGCACCGTCCCGGGTGCGTCCGGTTTTGGCGGCGATCGCCGAGATCGCCTGGTCGAGCAGCTCGGTCTCGGTGTAGCCCGGACACACCGCATTGACGGTGACACCCGTCTTTGCGGTCTCGAGGGCGAGCGAGCGGGTAAGGCCGACGAGCCCGTGCTTGGCCGCGCAGTAAGCGGCGACGTAGGCATAGCCTTTGATGCCCGCAGTCGAGGCGATGTTGACGATGCGGCCACGCTTCACCCGGAGCATCGGGGGCAGCACCGCCTGGGTACAGAGGAACGCGCCCGTGAGGTTGACGCGGAGCATGCGCTCGAAGAGCTCGAGCGAGGTCTTGCCGAAGGGCGCGCTCTCGGCATCGCCGGCATTGTTGACGAGGATATCGACCGCGCCGAAGCGTCGGGCCGCTGCCTCGAAGGCGGCGGGTATGGCGGCGGCCTCGGTGACATCGAGAACCTCCGCGGCGGCGTTGCCCTGTTGCTCGGAGATCGCGCGCGCCTGCGCCTCCAGCCGCTCGCGCCGGCGGCCGAGCAGCGTCACCTTGGCGCCCGCCCGCGCAAGCGCCAGGGCCGAGGCGGCGCCGATGCCGCTGCCGGCACCCGTCACCGCCGCGTGCATCCCGTTGAGCGCTCCCGCCTCAGTGTCCGGCACCCTTGGCTCCCGGCGCTGGAGATACTTTAGTCCTAAAGTAATTTAGGCCGTGCCGCCGGCCCCGACAAGCACTCGCCTCGATGCCTTATCTGGAAATGTTGCGCGCGGGATTTCCGGCGACGGTGGCGCCGGGTGCCACGTTGCGGGTCACGACGGCGCCCGCGCCGACTATGGCGTCCTCGCCGATCGTGACGCCGGGAAGGAGGATCGCCCCGCCGCCGATCCAGGTGTTCCGGCCGATGAATACAGGCCGGCCGAGCTCGAGGCCCGAGCGGCGCTGTGCGGGATCACGGGGATGATCGGCGGTATAGATCTGCACGGCGGGTCCGATCTGCGCGCCCTCGCCAATCGTCACGGCGGCGACGTCGAGAATGACGCAGTTGAAGTTCAGAAACACCCGGTCGCCGATCCGGATGTTGAAGCCATAGTCGCAGAAGAACGGCGGCCTGACCTCGACGTGCTCCCCGACGTGGCCCACGCGCATCTTGAGGAGTGCGTGCCGCTCGGCCAGGGTGGCCGCCGCTGCCGCGTTGTACTTCGACAGCCAGGTTTGTGTGGCGGCCATCTCGGCCTGAAGCTCGGGATCGCTGGGCCGGTAAAGCTCGCCCGCCAGCATCTTCTCTTTCTCGGTCACAGGCTGCCCTGCATCGCCTTCTTGGCCTCGCGCACACGTTCTTCATTGCGCCGGTAGAAGGTCCATTGCTTGATCCGCGTGGGAATCACAAGGCCGGCTTGCACCAGCACCTTCATGTGCTCGCTCAGAGTGGGCTGGCTGATGCCGAGCTTCTCCGAGATGAACAAACCGCAGACGCCGTCCTTCACGAGGTCGCCGTCCACCTGCGGCCGGAAATGCGCGCGCGGGTCCTTGAGCCAGTGCAGGATCAGCAGACGGCGGTCGCTGGCGAGCGCGCGGAACAGGGCGGCAGCTTGCATTTTGGCACTTTGCCAATTGCCTAAGTTATGTCAAGACTCCGGCTTCGATGAAAACTTGGGCCTCGATCCTTTCAAGGCTCTCACCCAGGGACATCGCACCATGAAAGCCTACGCCTTCGTGACCGTGGATGTGTTCACGGACCGTCGCTTCGGCGGCAACCCGCTCGCGGTGTTCCCGGACGCGCGGGGATTGTCGGATGCCGATATGCAATCGCTGGCGGCCGAGTTCAATTTGAGCGAGACGACCTTCGTCCTGCCGCCCGCGAACCCCGCGCACAGCGCGCGCGTCCGGATATTCAACCGGACCGCGGAAATGCCCTTTGCTGGCCATCCCAACGTCGGCACGGGCTATGTGCTGGCGGGCGAAGGGCGCGACAAGGACGGCGTGCTGCGCTTCGAGGAGCTGGCCGGACTGGTGGAGGTCAAGGTGGAGCGCGACCGCGCGGGTGCGCTGACCGGCGCCACCATCGCCGCACCTCAGCCGCTCACGCTTGGGCAGGAGCTGCCGGCGGACGCCGTTGCCGCCTGCGCCAGTCTCGATCCCGCGGACGTGCTGGTTCGCGCGCACAAGCCCGTGCTGGCGTCGGTGGGCATTCCCTTCGTCATCGCCGAAGTAACCGGTGCCGCGCTCACCAGGGCGGCGCCCGATCACGGCGCGTTCCGGCGCACCGAAGCTGACTGGCCGGCGCTCACGGGGCGTCTGGCGCTGCATCTCTATGCGCGCGAGGGCGAGGGCATTCGCGCGCGCATGTTCGCGCCGCTCGCCGGCACGGTCGAGGATCCCGCCACCGGCAGCGCCAACGCGACGCTGGGCGCGCTGCTGCTCTCGCTGACACGCGAGGAGACCGCGACTTACGAGATCGTGCAAGGCGTGGAGATGGGCAGGCCGAGCGTGCTGCGCGTCACGGCGCGGCGAGCGGCGGATGGCGTCCGCGCCGCCGTCGGCGGCGGCTGCGTGCCGGTCTTGCGGGGCGAGGCGCTGGTGTAAGGCCGCGGAGCATTTTCCGCCGAAGTGGATACCGGTTCGGCGCAGAAAATGCGACCAAACTAAAAATCCGGAGCATGTTCCCGATCAGCATGATCGGAACATGCTCTGGAACTTGGCGGCTACGACTTGTCTTCGCTGAAGGCCTTGTAGGCCGTCATCGTGAAGGTGTCCTTGACGCCGGGCAGCGTCTGCAGCCTCTCGACCACGAAATGGCCGATATCGGCGTCGTCGGGCAGATAGCACTTCATCAGGAGATCGTACTGGCCGGAGGTCGAATGCACCTCCGAGACCTGCTCGAGCGTGGTGACCGCGGCATCGGCGACTTTATAGGACTTGCCGAGCTCGCACTTCACCATGACGAAGATGGTTTTCATGGCCGGGTTCCCTCGGGGATCGCGGGGCGCCCTGCCGGGCGCCGACGCGTCATTCTACTCAGGCGCCCGCCACCCGCACAGGCCTGCGCAGGAAGGCCGGCAGATCGTCGCCGAATCCCACCACCCGTGATTCCCCATTCCCGTCCCGGCGCGGCCGCGCGCCTTCCCGACGGGCCGCCAGCTCGATCGGTGCGCCCCCGGTCTCGACCTCGAGCCCGTCCTCGGGCCTGACCGGCCGCGATTGCGCGAGCGGCGCGCTCGCGATCCTCGGGGCCTCAGGCTCGGATTTGCGCGGCGCCGGCGCTTTCGGACGATCGTCGCCCCGCGGCTCGCGCTTTGCGCTGTGGTCGCGACGACCGTGGCCCTCGCTGCGGCTGCGGCCGCCGGCGCTGCGGGTCCGCCCTCCGCGGCGCCGGAGGTCGCCGTCCTCGAGGCTCAGCTCTTGCGCCGGCACGTCGTCCAGATTGGTGCGCGGAATCGCCTTGCGGATCAGCGCCTCGATGGCGGCGACCGCCTTGCCGTCCTCGGGGCTCGCGAGCGTGTAGGCGCGGCCGTCGCGCCCTGCGCGCCCCGTGCGTCCGATGCGATGGACGTAGTCCTCG